>CAIRNL010000182.1 GCA_903879975.1 uncultured Chloroflexota bacterium
CAGCCTCTGAAGCCCCAACCGCTGATGCCGTCGCCTCGCGGGTGCTGGATGTGGTCGCTGAAAAAACCGGCTATCCCAAAGACATGCTCGAACTCGATCTGGACCTGGAAGCCGACCTGGGTATCGACACGGTGAAGCAGGCCGAGACCTTCGCCGCTATCCGTGAGTCGTTTGCCATTCCGGTGCAGGAAGGGCTGAACCTGCGCGACTACCCGACCTTGCAGGCCGTGGTGGGCTTCGTGCACACGAACCGGCCCGATCTGGGGAATGCAAGGGACGAGGAGCGCAGAGCGGCGCCAGCAGCGGCTCCTGCGGCGGTGCCAGTTGCCCAATCTCCAGCCTTTGAAGCCCCAATCGCCGATGCCGTCGTCTCGCGGGTGCTGGATGTGGTCGCTGAAAAAACCGGCTATCCCAAGGACATGCTCGAACTCGACCTGGACCTGGAGGCCGACCTGGGCATCGACACGGTGAAGCAGGCCGAGACCTTCGCCGCTATCCGTGAATCGTTTGCCATTCCGGTGCAGGAAGGGCTGAACCTGCGCGACTACCCGACCTTGCAGAGTGTGATCGAATTCGTACACACCATGCGCCCAGAGTTGGCAGTGGGGACGAAGGGCGAGCAGCAAGGAGCGACGCCGGCCGAACCAGTGGCCTCCTCCGCATCAGCTGCTCTTCGCTCTTCACTCCTCATCCCTGTGAAAACCATCGGCACGCTCGAAGATGCCGACAAGATGCCGCGCCGCGTGCCGATTCCTGCGCTGCGCCCGGCCATCGACCTGTGCAAGCCCACCGGCGTGACGCTGGATGGCGGCAGCCGGGTCGTGGTGGTGCTCGACCAGGGCGGCGTGGGCAAGAAGTTGGTGGAGAAGCTGGAAAAGCGCGGCGCCGCAGTGCTGACGCTGGAGCCGGGCATCGCCACCGACGACCTCGACGCGCAGATCAAGGCGTGGCTGGCGGCAGGCAAGGTCCAGGGCGTCTTCTGGCTGCCGGCGCTGGATGTCGAGCAACCCATCGAGGAGATGACGCTAGACGAGTGGCGCGAACTCAACCGGGTGCGTGTCAAGAATCTCTACACAGTGATGCGCGCGCTGTACGATCACGTGGCCGGGCCGAACACCTTCCTGGTGGCGGCGACACGGCTGGGCGGTCTGCACGGCTACGGCCTGAGCGGCGCCACGGCTCCGTTGGGCGGTGCGGTGGTCGGCTTTACCAAGGCGTACAACATGGAACAGGCCATGCGCGAGGGCGGCAGGGGCGTCACGGTCAAGGCCGTCGACTTCGAGCCGTCTCGCAAGAGCGTGGAACCGGCCGATCAGCTCATCGCCGAGGCGCTCTTCGACCCCGGCGTGGTGGAAGTCGGCTACTTCGAGGGACAGCGCTACAGCGTCACGCTGGAAGAATTGCCGGCGAAGGACGGCAACCCAGGCATGATGCTCGGCAATGAGACCGTCTTTGTCGTGACGGGCGCGGCCGGCGGCATCACCAGCGCCATTACCACCGACCTGGCGGCCAACAGCGGCGGCATCTTCTACCTGCTCGACCTGGTGCCGGCGCCGGGCCGCGACGACCCGTACATCGCTCTCTTCCGTCAGGGCCGCGACACGCTCAAGAACGCGCTGATCGCCGAGGCCCGTGCCTCGGACGAGAAGGTGACACCCAAGCAGATCGACGACAAGATCATGGGGCTGGAGCGCCAGGAAGCGGCGCTGCGTGCCGTCGAAGCCGTCGAGCGCGCGGGCGGCACGGCCTACTACTACAGCCTCGACCTGCGCAACGGCGACAAGGTGGCGGCGGTAGTCGACGACATCCGCCGGCGCCACGGCAAGATCGACGTCTTGCTCCACGCTGGCGGTCTGCTCATCGACCGTACGCTGCCCAGTAAGGAGCCGTACCAGTTCGCCTTGGTTTTCGACGTCAAGGCGGACGGCTTCTTCAATCTGCTCAAAGCGGCCAAGGGAATGCCGATCGGTGCCACGGTGAGCTTCAGCTCGGTGGCCGGCCGCTTTGGCAACAATGGCCAGAGCGATTACTCCTCGGCCAACGACCTGCTCTGCAAGATCTCTAGCAGCATGCGCACATGGCGCCCCGACACCCGCGGCATCGCCATCGACTGGACCGCCTGGGGGCAGATCGGCATGGCAGCGCGCGGTTCAGTGCAGGCAATCCTTGAATCGCTGGGCGTGGACATGCTGCCGCCCGAAGCAGGCGTGCCGACGATCCGCCGCGAGCTGACCTACGGCGCCACGCGCGGCGAACTGGTCGTAGCCAGCCGCCTGGGCGCCTGGCTGGAAGAGAAGGACCCCACCGGCGGCCTCGACGTGGAGAAGCTTAACGCGCAGCTTGCCGCGCGCAAGAACCCGCTGCTCATGGTCGGCCAGGTCAAGTCCTACCGGCTGTACGGCGGCATCGAAGTGGAGACCACGCTCGACCCTACGCTGCAGCCCTTCCTCTTCGACCACGCGCCGGACGAGGGCACGCCCTGGCTGCCTGGTGTCATGGCGACGGAGGCGCTGGCCGAGCTGGCGAGCGTGGCCGCGCCGGGCTACCGCGTGGCGAGCATCGAGAACGAGCAGATGATGGGCGCGATGAAGTTCTTCCGCATGGAGCCGCGCACGCTCTACCTGAGCGCGACGGTCAGGCCGGCGGCGAACGGTGAACTGCTGGCCAAGGCCACGCTGCGCTCCGTTACCAAGCCGGCCAAGGAAGGGCTACCGGTCCAGGTGAAGGAGCATTTCATTGCCACGGTGCGGCTGACTACGGCGCCGGCCGAGCAGCCAGTGATGGCCTTCACGCTGCCGAGCGCGGACAGCCTGCCGATCACGGGGGCAGAAATCTACAAGAGCTTCTTCCACGGCCCAGCCTATCAGGTCATCGAGCGGGCGGGCATCGACGGCGCCACATGCCTGGCGCTGATGGCGCACGACCGCGGCCCCAACACCGAGCCGGCCAGCGCCGACTCGATCATGGCGCCGCGGCTGGTGGAGCTTTGCTTCCAGAGCGCAGCCCTGTGGACGGAGCGGGTCACGGGCGCGATGGGGCTGCCGCTCGGCTTCGAGAAGGTCACGGCCTATCGCCAGCCGGAGGAAGCGGCGGGGCGGCGGCTCACCTGCGTCTGCACCACACCCAATGGCGGCGAGAGTTTCAACGCCACGGTGGTGGACGAGGCGGGCAACGTGTTCGTGGCGCTGGCAGGCTACCTGACGGTGGCAAGGCCGGCGTAAGTTCTGACGCAGAGGAGCGTAGACGCAGAGGAGCGTAGACGCAGAGGAGCGCAGACGCAGAGGAGCGCAGAGGGAATTCGAGGAATCAGAGGACTCCGCGCTCGACTCCCTCTCCACGTCAAGCCTGTTGTGCACGACGCCGTTGACACAAAAGCATAAATATGTTTTGGTGTTTTTATGCGAACAACGATTAATTTACCCGATTCCGTGTTTCGTCAAGCCAAGGCGCGGGTCGCGTTGGAAGGGTTGACGCTCAAAGAACTAATTACCAGCTACGTGGTGCAGGGTCTGCAGCCATGCCGGCGCAGTACGCCGCCCATGATGGCCAAGGCAGCGACCGGCAGGCCGATTCCAGCCCTGAGCGGCGACAAACTGGCTGAACTCGAAATCCAGGAAAATATCGAGAAGTATGAGCGATCTACTCGACGCTGACGTCTGGGTAGCCCTGGTGGCGGCGGACCATGTTCACCACGAACGAGCACTGCACTACTGGCGGGAAGAGTCAGCGGAAACTGTGGCGTGCTGTCGCGTCACGGTGCTGGCGTTTCTGCACCTCATCACCGACGCTCACGTCATGCAGCATGCTGTGCTGACCGGCACCGAGGCGTGGGCGCTGCTGCAGGAATGGCTAACATTGCCGGAAGGCAGCTTCTTGGACGAACCGGTCGACTTGGATGATCAGCTCGGCCAGTTGAGTCGAGTCATGAGTATTCGCCCAAAGCTGTGGACTGATGCCTATCTGGCAGCCTTTGCGACTGCAGGCGGTCATCGTATCGTCACGCTAGAGGGGGACTTTCCGCGATTTCCCGGGCTGGATCTGCTGCTGCTTCAGGAGCGACCTGCCGCAGTTGCTGTCCGGCGATGTGACGCTGGCGCGCAGTTCGCTCAGCCGGGGACAGCAGCAGGCATTGCACTACGTGTTGGTGGACGGCAAGTAGGTGCGATTTCCATACCGCACGGCATTATCGCATGACATTGTGTGTCGCGCACCGGCGGTACGGAAACCGCCGGCTACGGTAGAGGAATGATTTGATTCACTGGCTCATCCAGTCGCTCGACGACTGCCCGGAGATCGTGCGTGGCGATGCGACGCTAGGCTGGCTGAGCGCCTCCGAACAGGAGCGGCTGGCAGGCATAAAATTTGAGAAACGCCGCCACGATTGGCTGCTGGGCCGCTGGACGGCCAAGAACCTGGTGCAGCGGCGTCTGGCAGAATCGACCGGTGTCGCGTCGGCACTGGACATGATTTTCATCGGTGCAGACGCGGACGGCGCGCCGTATGCAGCAAGGTACGAGGGCAGGGGGGCAAAGGGCAAAAGTCTTGAGCGACTGCCGGTGTCGCTGAGCATCAGCCACAGCCACGGGACTGCGTTCTGTGGGTTGGTGGACTTATCGCCAGTGGAGAGAAGCGGCGACGTTGAAATGCAGGGAGGCCGGCCCTTACCCTTCGCCCCTCGTCCCTCTTTAGGCTGCGACCTAGAACGTGTCGAGCCGCGCGAGGGGAACTTTCTGGACAATTTCTTCACGGCGGAGGAGGTATCGGCCGCGCGCGCGCTGCGCGAGCAGGATGCGGCGAGGAGCGAAATCCTGACGACCGCCATTTGGAGCGGAAAGGAGGCGGCGCTCAAGGCGCTGCGCGAGGGGTTGCGCATCGACACGCGGCGCATCATCTGCCGGTTCGACCCCTACGACGTGCCGCCGCAAGCATGGACGCCCTTCACTGTCGTTGTGGATGACAGGCTGGCGGCCCAGTTTCCCGGCGCCTGGTCAGCTTGGTGGCGTGTTTCGGATTGCTTTGCCCTGACGATGGCATTGCTTGAAGATGCATGACGTAGCAACAGGACACATCATCACCAGGGAGCACCTTCTTCGTGACGCGCCGTGCCCTGGGTTCATTTCGAAACGGAGGCCATATTTTGGAAACCTACATCAAGAAACTGCGTGACTGTAAAGCGATCGCCGCCGGCGCTGAAAAAGATGTCGAGTCGCAACATAAAAAGGGGCGCCTCACTGCGCAGGAGCGCATCGACCTGCTCTTCGATCCTGGTACCTTCTCCGAGATCGACACACTGGTGACCCCGCGCTCCGACAAGTACATGGACGGCCGTGGCTCGCGCTACGGCGATGGCGTCATCACTGGCTTCGGCGAGATCAACGGCCGCAAGGTCTTTGTCGCCTCACAAAATGCAGCGGTCATGGGTGGCTCGCTGGGCGAGATGCACGCCAATAAGATCGTCAAGGCAATGCACATGGCGATCAAGTATGGCTGCCCGTTCCTGGCGCTCAATGACTCGGGTGGCGCGCGCATCCAAGAAGGTGTCGATTCGCTCGGTGGTTATGCCAAGATTTTCGATGCCAACTGTGAGGCTTCCGGCGTCATCCCGCAACTCAGCGTCATTCTCGGCCCGTGCGCTGGCGGTGCGGTCTATTCCCCGGCGCTGACCGACTTCGTCTTTATGACCGAGAACTCCTACATGTTCATCACCGGCCCTGAAGTCGTCAAGGCCGTCATGCAGGAGACCGTCAGCTTCGAGATGCTCGGCGGAGGCATGATTCACTCCAAAGAAAGCGGTGTCAGCCATTTCCTCTCCAAGGACGACGCTGAATGCCTGCTCAAAGTGCGCGAGTTGCTCTCCTATCTGCCCTCCAACAACCAGGACGACCCGCCCTATGTGCCGCCCATCGATGACCCGGAGCGGCGTTGCCCAGAACTGGAGACCCTTGTCCCTGTCGATCCGCACAAGCCCTACGACGTGCGTCAGGTCATTGGTTCGATTGTGGACGGCGGGCGTTTTTTCGAGGTGCACGAACTGTGGGCCGAGAACATGGTGGTTGGGTTTGCCCGCCTCAACGGCTACGTGATCGGGATCGTCGCCAACCAACCCATGGTACTGGCCGGCTGCATCGACATCAAAGCGAGCGTCAAAGCGGCGCACTTCATCCGGCTATGTGACGCCTACAACATTCCCCTCGTCACGCTGCAGGACGTGCCTGGCTTCCTGCCCGGCACCCACCAGGAGTACGGCGGTATCATCCGCAACGGCGCGCGCATGATCTATGCCTACAGTGAGGCCACCGTACCCAAGCTCATGATCATCCTGCGCAAGAGCTACGGCGGCGCCTACTGCGTCATGAGTTCCAAAGGGCTGCGCGGCGACCTGCTCTATGCCTGGCCCAATGCCGAGATTGCGGTCATGGGTGCCGAAGGGGCGGTCAATATCCTGTTCAAGAAGCAGGTGAGCGAGGCGGAAGACCCGGCGGCCAGGCGCCAGGAACTGGTCGACGACTACGAGGAGAAGTTCAATAACCCGTATGTCGCCGCGGCGCGCGGGCTGATCGATGACGTCATCGAGCCGCGCGACAGCCGCCATGTGCTGATCAAGGCGCTGGAGATCACGCTCTCCAAGCGTGAGACACATCTGCCAAAGAAGCATGGTCTGTCGCCGATGTAAAGAAGAGAATAGAGATAGCCGCGAAGATGCCAAGGCGCAGAGGTTCGTGAAGAACTGCAATCAAGGGTTCCCTGCGTGTGTCTTTGTGGCCAGGCTCTTGCCTTTCTTAAGGAGCACTTTATGTTCAAAAAGATCTTGGTTGCCAATCGCGGTGAGATCGCCACGCGCATCATTCGCACCTGTCGTGAGATGGGCATTCTCACCGTTGCACTCTACACCAGTGCCGACCGAGACTCGCTGCACGTGCGCCTTGCCGATGAAGCGCACCTGTTACAGGGTCAGCATCGCTACGGCGATGCTGACGAGGTGCTCGCCGTTGCCCGGGAGAGCGGCGCCGAAGCGATCCATCCCGGCTATGGCTTTCTAGCTGAGGAGGCGCGCTTCGCCGAGCGCTGTGCCGCCGAAGGAATCGTCTTCATCGGCCCGCCGCCGCCTGTGATCCGCGCTGTGCGCAACAAGGTGGAAGCGATGGAGGCGGTCAAGCGTGCCGGCTACCGCGTCCCACTCTATGTCGAACTACCGGATCATGATGCGGATGAAGAGCAGCTGCAGCGCGCAGCAAACGAGATCGGTTATCCGCTGGTCGTCAAGTCGACGTGCGGCGGGCGCGGGCGCGGGGCGCGTGTGGTCATGCGTGCCGACAGGCTGGCCGAAGCAGTGCGCGCGGCACGCTACGAGGCCGAGATGATCTACGGCAACTCCCAACTCTACTTGGAACGTGTGATTGCGCCGTCGCATTATCTGGCGGTGCAGGTGTTGGCCGACCTGCATAGGAATGTCGTACACCTTGGCGAACGCGAGGGATCGCTGCTGCGCCACAACCAGAAGCTCATCGAGGAATCGCCCGCTCCTTCGTTGAACGAGGAACAACGTGTGGCCCTGTGGCATGGCGCCGTCGACATTGCGCGCATGTTCAACTTCCAAAACACCGGCGCAGTAGAGTTTTTGGTCGATAGCGCCGGCCATTTCCATTTTACGGAAGTCAAGGCGCGCATCCAGATCGAGCACGGCGTCAGCGAGATGGTCTCGGGCATCGACATTGTGCGTGAGCAGATTCGCATTGCAGCGGGTGAGCCGCTCTTGCGCACGCAGGAGGAGATCCGGCTGGATGGCTGGGCCATGCAGTGCCGCATTAACGCTGAAGATCCGTGGAACGACTATCTGCCCAGCCCTGGCCGATTGACGCGCTTCCGTCTGCCGCAGGGGTCGGCCGTTCGGATCGACAGCTACGGGTATGTCGGCTGTGCCATCCCGGAGCGCTTTGACTCGTTGCTGGCAAACCTGCTGGTCAAGGGTGACGACCGGCAGATGTGCCTGAACCGCCTGAGTCGCGCGCTCATGGAATTTCGGATCGTCGGCGTGCAGACCAATTTGGCGTTACACAGGCAGATACTCCAGGATCCGGCATTTGTGGCTGGCGTTTACGACACGAACTTCATGGCGCGCTTCCGCTTCAACGTCGGCGCCAACACCAGCGAGGAAGTCTGCCAGGACCTGGCGGCAATGACGGCCGTGACATATCTGTTACGGCGGCGTGTCGATTCCAGGGTCGTGCCGGAACGGATGAAGACTGGGTGGCATCGATCGGCGCGGCGCCTGCCATCTTAGGCGCCGCCTGGTCGGAAAGGATGAAAAACGATGAACAAGCTGACCGTAGTGATTGAGGGGCGTTCCTTTGAGGTCGAGGTCGAGCCAAGCCGCACTGTCCCGGGTGAGTTCCAGGTGATGGTGGACGGCCATGCACGCACGATATTCGTGCCCGACTACGACAAACTTGAATTGGCCGACTGGATGATCGTCAACGACCGCCCATATGAGTTCCTTTTCAACAGGGAGATGCGCTCAGTTCAGATTTACTCCGGACGGTACGAGGTTCAGGTGCGCGACCAGGAGATCGAGAGCGCGTACCCTGTAGCGGGCGACGGCCGTGTCAAAGCGCCGATTCCCGGTCTGGTGACCCGTATTTATGTCGAAAGCGGCCAGACGGTCGAGGCCGGCCAGGCACTGCTCGTGCTCGAAGCGATGAAAATGGAGAACGAGATTCGTTCGCCGATCAACGGTACCGTGCGCCAGGTGGCGGTCAAGGCTGGCCAGACCGTGGCGTTGAGCGAACTCATGCTCGAAATCGCATAGCCGGCCACAGACTGCGTGCTCCTGTTGACCCGAATCGCTGCCCAGTGCGTCGCCTGGAGAAGCGTACTGGGCTGTTTGCTTGTGCTGCTGACTGGCGTGCCTCCTCCAGGAAGTGGACTCACCTGCAACGGCTTGCTTCGCGCCCTGACACCACTTGTGGCAGAATTGGCATAAACCAGCACACAGTGTGGACTGTGGTCCGCGCAACCAATAGAGGAAATCAAAATGATCGATCGACAAGATTCGCTTGACGTGCACGGCGCTGCACTCCTGCCGCTGCTGCACCTCGCCGGCCTGCCGACCTGGGAGATGCCACATCTGACCAGTCTCAACCGTCTGCCCCCGCGCGCCACGCTCATCCCTTTTCCCACTGCCGAAGACGCGATCCAGAAGCATCGTGAGGAATCGCCCTGGTTTCAGGCCCTGAACGGCGTCTGGGACTTCAAGATCTTTGGCCGCCCAGAACAGGTCACGCCTGCGGCTGTCGAACAAGGTGCGTGGTCGCCGATCGCTGTGCCTGGCAACTGGACCGTGCAGGGCTACGGTCGCCCGCACTATACCAACGTGCAGATGCCCTTCCCCAACCTGCCACCCGACGTGCCGGACGAGAATCCCACCGGCGTCTACCGGCGTACATTCACGATTCCTAGCGGCTGGCAGGATCGCCGCATCGTGCTCCATTTTGGTGGCTGTGAGGGGGCGCTCTACGTCTATCTCAACGGCGCGCCGGTCGGGCTGAACAAGGATGCGCGCACGCCCGCTGAGTTCGACATTTCCCGCCGTGTGCGTTGGGACGGGGAGAACGAACTGCTCGTCGTCGTGACGCAGTGGTCGGACGCTGCGTTCATCGAAGATCAGGATATGTGGTGGCACGCCGGTCTGCAGCGCGAGGTCTATCTGTACGCGACGGGCACGCCGCACCTGCAGGATGTCTTCGCCGTCGGCGATCTCGATGAGAACCTGGCCGACGGCATCCTGCGCGTGACGGCCAAGGTCGGCTTTCCAGGTGGCGACTGTACTGGCTGCACGGTGGAGGCGCACCTCTTGGACAGCCGGGGCAAGGCGGTCCTGCGCAAGCCGTTGCATGCTGCCTGTGGCGATCCGAGCCTGCCGCAGGGCGAAGTCTATTTCGAGCAGGTGGTGAAGAAGCCGAAGCTGTGGTCGGCCGAGACCCCCGAACGCTACACGCTGGTCGTCACGCTCAAGACACCTGCGGGCGAGGAGAGCAGCCGGTGCACGGTGGGTTTTCGCAAAATCGAAATTCGCGATCGCTCCCTGTTGATCAACGGCAAGCGCGTGCTCATCAAGGGCATGAATCTGCACGATCACGACGACGTGACGGGCCGCGCTATCACGCGCGAGCGCATGGAATCCGATCTCAAGCGCATGAAGCAGTACAACGTCAATGCCATCCGCGCGTCACATTACCCCAAGAATCCGCTCTTCTACGACCTGTGCGACGAGTACGGCTTCTACGTCGTCGACGAAGCCAATATCGAGTCACACGCCTTTTTCCGCGAGGTCTGTCGCGACCCGCGCTACACGCATGCCTTTGTGGAGCGTGTGCAGAATATGGTCGAGCGCGATAAGAATCACCCCTGCGTCATCTTCTGGTCGCTGGGCAACGAGAGTGGCTACGGCCCGAATCACGATGCGGCGGCTGGTTGGGTGCGCGGGTATGATCCGAGCCGGCCGTTGCACTACGAGGGCGCTATCTCCATCTGGGTTGGCGGCGACCTGCAGGGCGGCGAGCGGGTCACCGATGTCATGTGTCCGATGTACCCGCAGATATCGCGCATCGTCGCCTATTCGGAAAAGAGCACCGACCCGCGCCCGCTGATCATGTGCGAGTACTCGCATGCCATGGGCAACAGCAACGGCAGCCTGTCGGACTATTGGGCGGCTTTTGAGAAATACCCCGCGCTCCAGGGTGGGTACATTTGGGAATGGGTCGACCACGGCATCCGCCAGCAGGCGCCGAACGGCACAGCCTTCTGGGCGTACGGTGGTGACTTTGACGACGTACCCAACGACGCCAACTTTTGTACCGACGGGATTGTCTGGCCTGATCGCACGCCCCACCCGGCGCTCAACGAATTCAAGTTCCTGGCCCAGCCGGTACGCGTCGAGGCGGAGAACCTCAAGCAGGGTCGCGTGCGGATCGTCAACAAGCAGGATTTCATCGGGCTGGACTGGCTGCGTGGCGAGTGGGAACTGGCCGACGAAGGCGTGGTCATCGCCAAGGGCAAGCTACCTGCGCTGGACGCTGCGCCGGGCGAAGCCATGGAGGTGACGCTGGACGAGGCGCTCCCCTGGCTCAGTGGGCCGCAGCGGGCGACGGGCGAGTGCTTCCTGACTTTCCGCTTCTACCAACGCCGTGCCACACTCTGGGCTGCGGCAGGCTACGAGGTAGGCTGGGCGCAGCTGGCTGCGCCGGTGAGGCGGCAGGCGACCGCCAGGGCCAAGAGCAGGGGCGAGCAAGACAAGGGGCGCAGCGAAGCGGCAGAGCGCGATGGACAGATCGTGCTGCGGGTGGGCGAAGTCGAAGCCGTGTTCGATCGCGAGGCTGGTCTGCTGGCCCGCTTTGGCCGGCGGAGCCACAATCTCCTGCTGCGCGGCCCGCAGCTCAACGTCTGGCGTGCGGCGACCGACAACGACGGCATCAAACTCATGGAGCAACCGCAGTGGAAGGCGCTGCCGCGCTGGCTGGCGCTGGGTCTGCCCGAACTGCGCCACCGCCTCGACGCCGTTCGCCTGATGGAAGGTGAGGATGGGCTACCGGTCGTGGAGGTTGTCACCAGCGCCACGGGCCGCAAGCAGTGGAGTGACTTCACGCACACACAGCGTTTCAGCCTGCTCCCGGATGGCGTGCTGGCCGTCCACAACGAGGTGCAATTGGGCAGCGGCGTGACCGACGTGCCGCGTATCGGTGTGAGCCTGGTGCTGCCCGCTGCGCTGGAATCGCTGGCCTGGTTTGGCCGCGGCCCGTGGGAGAACTACAGCGACCGCAAGGCCTCGACACTGGTGGGGCGCTACCAGAGCAGCGTGGCGGAGCAGTATGTTCCCTACATCATGCCGCAGGAGAATGGGCACAAGACCGACGTGCGCTGGCTCACTCTCACCGACGGCAAGGGGAGCGGCCTGCGCGTGAGCGGCGCGCCGACCCTCGAATTCTCGGCCAGCCACTTCACCGCCGGCGATCTCTTCCAGGCGCGCCATACCTATGAGCTGGCGCCGCGGCCGGAAATCTACCTGAACCTGGACATGGCTCAGCGTGGCCTGGGCACGGCCAGTTGCGGTCCGGACACGCTGCCGGAGTACTGTCTGCTGGCGTCGCTTTATCGCTTCGCTTACCGGCTGATCGCCGAGTAAACGAGCAGCCTGATGGGGCTGCTTTGACTGTTCTGCTTCAGGCAGGGGTGAGCGATTCAGGTTTGCCGAGGTCGCCCACCCCCTTCATTCCTGGTGGCGCCGATGGACTCACGGGTGAACTCATGCGTAAATCAGGGAGTGAATCTGCTGGCAAGTGCGGCGAACAGGGCCTGGCCGGTTGCCGGCCGCCTTTTCCCTGAGCAACTGGAGATCGACGCCAATCGCGCGCTTTGGGTGAGCCAGATGCCTGCCTACACCCCGCGCCCGGCGCTGAAGGGAACCATCTACGCCGATCTCGCTATCATCGGCGGTGGCTTCACGGGCACGAGTACAGCCTACTCCGTGAGCCGGCGTTTTCCGGAGCGGCGCGTCGTGCTGCTGGAGGCTGCTACGCTGGCCAATGGCGCCAGCGGGCGCAACGGCGGCATGATGCTCAACTGGGTCAACGGCTACGACGGCGCTGAACCGGAACTGGCGGCCCGGCTGTACGGCATCACAAGCCAAGGCATCGACGATCTTTGCGCGCGGATTGAACGACACAAACTGCCTGTCGACTACCGCCGCGACGGCACGGTGACCCTCTACACCGATCCGGCGCGAGCCGCCGCTGCCCATGTCCGGGTCGAGGCCGAAAACGCTGCTGGAATCCCGACACAGTTCTGGGATGACCGCACGCTGCGCAAAAAGTTAAAGGTTGAGCACGGCTGCGGCGCCATCTTCGACCCCGGCACTGGCCAGATCAACGGTGCACAGCTGGTGCGCGGGCTGGGCAAGGTACTCGAAGCGCAGGGCGTGACCATCTACGAAAACTCACCGGTGACCAAGGTGCGCGAGGGCACGACCCTCACACTGACGACGCCGCTGGGGGAAGTGCGGGCGCAGGCTACCGTGCTGGCTACCAACAGCTACACGGGCAAACTGGGCTACTTCCGCGATGCGCTCTTCCCGTTGCACTCGCACGTCTTCGCCACGGCGCCCCTGTCACCCGCACAGCAGCAGGCACTGGGCTGGTACGGCTTGGCCGGCTTTGCCGACGACTTCGACCGCATTTCCTATGCGTCCATGACCCGCGATGGGCGTCTCGTCTTTGGCGGGGGCAGTAACGCTGCCTACAGCTACCTGTTCAATAACCGCACCCTCTATCCAGGCGGCTCGGTGAATGCCCATGCCGCGCAGGTCGCCATGGAAGAGACGCTAGCCCGCTACTTTCCGCAGAGCCGTACCCTCCCCATCACCCATCGCTGGGCCGGTACGTTGGGCGTCACCTTCGACCGCCGGCCGCTCATGGGTGTGCGCGGCGAGGCGCGCAACGTCTACTACTCGCTGGGCTATTGCGGCCACGGCGTGACGCTGGCCAACCTTGCCGGCGAGATTCTCTGCGATCTCTACGCTGGCGACGACACGCGTTGGCGTGACCTGCCCTTTGTGCAGGGCGGCTATCATCGCATCCCACCCGAACCCTTCCGTTGGATTGGGTATCAGGTGTTTACGCGGTTGACGGGGAAGTCACCGCGGCTGTAGCCACTTCTTCGTACACCCTGACAACTCGACATTCGTTCAAATTTAGTATACAAAGCGAAATCAGGTATATCTGTTCGATATGGTAAACATCCACTGACACCGCCAGCAGCCATTCTGTCTAGAGCACAAGAGAAATTCTCTGTCGCAACAATTGATTGGAGAGAATCCTATGATCATCAACCACCCTGAATACCTGCACCAGCTCGAAATTGACGAACAGAGCGGCTTGCCTATAGCCCTCCTGTGGACGGGCAAAACCCCCTATCGCCTCGAATTCAGCGCTACCGAAATATTGCTCAGCGTGAACGGAACAGAAGTGCGTTCGGCGACCGGCGGCATTGACTATGCAGGGGCCGAGACACTGCAAGGTGTTCAGTTTACTGGCTGCCGAAGTTGGGACTCGAGCCAGGCAGGCGACCGATGTAGCCTGGCCGTACAGATTGGCCCCGTCAAGGGCTCCATTGAGTACCTCTTCCGCCGCCATGGCCCCGCCATTACGGTTGGGCTAACCTTGTACGGTGAACCCAGCGCTACACTGCTGATCCGCAATCTGACCCTCTATACCACCTTTGGGTTGCCTGCGGGCAACTGGCAACTCAACGCCCCAGGCAACGGCCTGGGACGCGACGTTGCACTGGGTGGGGTCACAAGCTGGACGGGCATCTCGCCCGTGGGCGGATTGCGCGGCTCGAGTGCTGTTCTTCACCTGGGCGGCGCAGAACGAAATGTGGGCCTGTGGGTCAGGCAGGAATTGGAGGTCAGCGATATTCGCGTCAAGAGCGAAACTGCTCGATCGCTTGCGCTCGAGTTGGTCACCAACTACTCGGGCGACCTCAGCCGGATGGGTCGTACCAGCCTGGACCTCTTCGACCTCGATCTGCGGGTTCCTGGCTTCACTGCCTTTGCCGAGACCTTCCAGACCTGGCTGCGACTGAGCGGGCACACTACTCCCTTCAACCCGCCCGCCTGGATTGGCTCAGCCAGCATCTGGGAGGCTCAAATTGGCTTTTCGGTGTTTTACCCCGATCACCGCTATCAGCCCTATCCCGAAGTCTCCGACCTCACCGCCGATTTGCCCCGTATTGCGGCGCTGGGCTTCAACGTGATCCAGCTGATGCCCCGCCAGCCCTATCCCAGCTACAACGTACACGACTACTGGGACATCGCTACCTCCTTTGGCGACATCGAGCAGATGAAGGCGCTGGTAGCGGGGTGCCACCGCCTGGGCATCCGCATTATTCTGGATGTGTTGCTGCACGGGGTGCTGGATCAAGAGTCCATCGGCACTGCCGCCGACGGGGTGCGCTCGGGTCCCTATGCCCATCTGGTTGGCTCGCAGACCTCGGACAGCTTTGCGACCGACGTGGGGGAATGGAGCAACTACCTGATCGCCTGGTCGCGCCATATCATTGACTTTGAACCCTACTGGAAAGGTGGTAGCCCTGCGATCTCGCCCTTGATTGCCGAACACCCGGACTGGTTTTTCCGCGATTCGTATGGCAAGGTGGCAGGAATTTACACCAAGGCTTTTGATGCCCGCAACCCCGAATGGCAGGCCTACTTTATCGAGGCCATGCAATTCTTGCTCTCGGATTTGCAGATTGACGGCTTCCGCTTTGATGCCCCTACCTACAACGA
Source organism: uncultured Chloroflexota bacterium (assembly GCA_903879975.1). Lineage (GTDB taxonomy): Bacteria > Chloroflexota > Anaerolineae > Caldilineales > Caldilineaceae > Caldilinea. The sequence continues at coordinate 15,338 of CAIRNL010000182.1, forward strand.
TTTTTCCAACTGGGCTGAGTGGGCTCGTCATCGTGCAGGTATGTCGGCGCTGGCCTGTGTACCCCTGTTTGAGCAGTTGCGCCCAGCCCTCAAATCGCTCAACCCCGAAGCACTGATGTACACCGAGCCATCGGGAATTTTGCTGCGTCGCTCGATGGACTTGAACTACAACTACGACGAGCAATGGCTGGTCACTGCGATCATGAATCCCGGCGAAGCCAAGCCCTGGGGGGTCAAGAGCGCCAAGGGCTTGGCCTGTTGGATTCAAGACCGCGATGTCTTTCTGCCTCGAGGGGCGATGACCGCCCACCATATTGACTCGCACGACACCTTCTGGTGGCCCAGTTGGGGCAGCAAGTGGCGGCGCGAGCAATTTGCGCTAGACGACGTACGTTTGCTGACTGTGATGTTTATGTCTATGCCTGGGCCTTACATGATGTTTGTGGGGGGCGAAGAAGGGATCGACGATGTCCTGCGCGAGCTCAACACCCTCAAGCGGCAGACTCCCGACTGGGCAACCTGCGCAGTGGTCTGGCTGACCGGTGCAGGCATCCCCGAGAGCGTGTTTGGCATTCTGCGCCGGAGCAAGGAGCATGAGATTGTGACCCTGGTCAACCTGGGCGAAGCCACCGAGGTTGGCTTTGACACAAGGCATTCGGGGGCTGCGATGGAGCGGGTGCTCGAGGTTGGGGGAAAAGCGGCCGTTCGCGCTGAAGGCGGCAAAGTACAGGTTGCATTAGGGGCTAAGTCGGCGGTGACCTTGCGAATCGGTGGGTAGCGGGTGGCGGCGCTCCCGGTGGCTCGGCTGCATGGCCAGGCCTTGTTTGACTCGTTCATCCAAAGTGCGGGAGACCCCATCGCTGTTGATCAAAAGAACATGTGTCTCAAACTGAATGGCAGATCATTTGGTGGCTCTGTGCGCTTCCGGTAAACTGGGAAGACTCTGGCAATCTGGCAGCATGTGAGGCACTCGTGTTTGAGTTAGTCTTTTTGGGCACATCGGCCTCGGCACCATCTGTACAGCGCGGACTCTCGTCGGCGCTGGTGATGGTGAACGAGCATCGCTTTATGATCGACTGCGGCGAAGGCACGCAGCGCCAACTGTTGCGCACTGGGCTGGGCTTTCGACGGCTCGATAAGATTCTCCTCACCCACGGCCATCTCGACCATATCCTCGGCTTGGGCGGATTGGCTTCGACCTTGGGGCGGTGGGAAGCGCTGGAGGAGCTGAATATTTTTGGCGGCGCCATGGCGTTGGCGCGTGTGCAGATGCTGATGGAGGTCGTCTTTGGGCCGGGGCAGATCCCTAATTCTGGCGTTACACTGAATCTGATGGAGCCAGGCGTCCTTTTCGAGGACAAGCAGTTTACCCTGACCGCAGTGCCCGTACAGCACCGCGGCCCCGATTGCTTTGCCTTCCTGTTCGAGGAGAAGGAACGGCGACCTTTCCTGCCCGAAGTGGCCGAAGCGCTGGGTATTCCGCACGGCCCGGTACGCCGAGACCTGGCACTGGGCATTCCGGCCATGCTGCCCGACGGTCGCATGGTGCAGCCGGAAGAGGTTCTGGGCGAGCCCCAGCGGGGGGCCAAGCTCTTCTTTGCGGGGGATGTGAGCCATACAGGGCCGCTGCACAAGCTGGGGGAAGGTGCCGACCTGCTTGCGGTCGAGGCGACCTACCTCGAAGTGGACAAGCAACTTGCCAGGCAGCACGGCCACATCACGGCCGCTGCGGCCGCGCGCCTGGCGCGCAGTGCCAACGTGCGCCAGTTGGTGATTCACCACGTGAGCCGGCGCTATACGACGCAGCAGGTACTTGAAGAGGCGCAGGCCATCTTCCCCGATACCATCGTGGCATCCGATCTCGACAGTTTTGCCGTGCGCAAGGACAAAGGGGTTATAGTGCGCAACCTGCGCCAGCGGTAGGCTCTGGCAGACACGTGGCCCATTCCTGGCGATCTGTTTCGGTTCGGGCGGCCGATGGTGCCTGAACGAGTGCAGACCGGTGGCAGGAGCCTGCCGCCCGGGTTCCCTCTATGCGTGTGTCACGGAGATTGCGGGTGACGGAGGAACAGACCTGTGCGGAGCAGCGTACTGCGGCGCGTTGCCATCCATGACCGCTACCAACTGGAGCTGAAGCTCGGCTATCCCCTGGCGAAGGGCAAGGAGACGCGTTACCGGATCGACACGTACTTGTTTGCCCCCCACTCTCTGGGTATCAACGCCACCAGCTACCCACAGAACGACTTTTTTCGCGATATCCAGCACTACGTGCGGATGAAGACGCCGTCATTTCGCCTGCACGAGGTGCTCGATAGCGCGCGCTCGCCCCTCGTGCGCGCCGAAGCGCTCCTGCGTGCACAGGGTGCGGGATTGCGTGCCGACGACGAGGAAACCTTGCGCGATAGCTTCCGCATTTTGCGGGCCGTGCTGAAGAGCGCAGCGCAGAGCCGACTGGCGTCGCTGGCGCGCGTGCCGCGCGAGCGGACGGCAGAGTCAGCTCACCGCTTCTGCGAGATCGTGGCGCCCACTATCGAGGCTGTCGACGAATTCGAAGCGCGCTACCGATCGCTGACCGCTTTGTTGAGCGAAGCCGGCGCATCGATTGAGTGCATGCGCGCCTACCGGCTGACGGACGAGTCAATCAGCATCCTGATCGAAGATCTGTTGCTGCGTCTCCACCAACTGGCGCCCAGTTGGCTGCCGGCGCCTGACCTGGCCGTGCAGCAGTCTGTGCTGGCCGAACGCGTTCGCGCAGAGACTGATTATCGCACTGCACAGGGATATCCCTCGGTGCTGAGCGCAGAGACGCGCGAGAGCTACCTGCGGCGCGTCTCTGCGCTGAAGAAGTTCACGTCGAGTGTGCTCTGGCTCTCGACGAGCACACGACGTGAAGGCACGCAGCTCGAGCAACTGCTCTTTGCCATGGTAGCTGGCGTTGCCATGGTCTTCGCCACCTTGGTGGCCTTCTATGCCCAGTCGATCTATGGGCAGTTCTCGCTGCCGGTCTTTGTGGCGCTAGTGGTGGCGTACATGTTCAAGGATCGCATCAAGGAGCAGGGGCGAATGTGGTCGTCCAACCTGCTCAGCCGGCGCCTGTACGACTATCGCACTGTGATCGAGACGCAGGACGGACGACGCCAACTGGGCAATGTGCGAGAGAAGGTGGCCTACCTGAAGACAGAGTCGATCCCGGCTGCGGTGACTGCAACGCGCGGCGCCGGCCCCCATGA
>CAIRNL010000183.1 GCA_903879975.1 uncultured Chloroflexota bacterium
ATGGCTGCGAATACCTGGTGATGGATTTTGTCGAAGGGCGCGACCTCCAGGAGATTCTGCAGGAAAGCCAGCGCCGCGGAGAAGTCCTCAAAGAGATGCAGGTGTTGGCATGGGCGATGCAGTTGCTGGATGCGCTGGAATATATGCACAGCCAGGATCCCCCTATCGTCCACCGCGACATCAAGCCGTCCAACATCAAAGTGACCCCGCGCGGGATGGTAAAGCTGGTCGACTTCGGCCTCGTCAAGCTGATTCAGTCGAACGACAGCCGCACGGTGACTGTCGTCCAAGGGCGCGGCACAGTCGCCTATACGCCGTTGGAGCAGTACGGCGGCGATACCGGCTTTACCGACAATCGCAGCGATATCTATGCGGTCGGCGCAACGCTCTATCACCTGCTCTGCGGCCAGCCGCCCGTCGACGCCAAAGAGCGCTTTCTACATCCCGGTGCGCTGACGCCTGTGCGCAACCTGAACCCCAATATCTCAGCGCGCGTGGAACGAGCCATTTTTCGCGCCCTCTCGATGCACCCGAACGAACGGCCATCAACGTCGCGCGAGTTGCGCGACATGCTGCTCGGTTCCGACATGCATGCCTATCCACCAACGCCCTCAACGATCCTCTCGCCCATGCACCGCCCGTCGCCCAGTTGGGGCACAGTTCTGAAACAGAACAGCCTGCTCATCGGACTGGCAGGCGCACTGCTGATCGTGGCGATCCTCATCAGCGTGTTCTGAATTCATACAAAAAAGCGGCAGGCAGAACAGCCAGCCGCTTTGTCTTGCTATGTCACGGTCAGACAGAGAAGGGCAGGAGCGCAACGCACGCTCCAGACGCTTGTCACCTGCGCATCCTTAGTTCAGCAGCCCATCCACGATCTTGGCCGAAGAAAGCACGCCCGGCAACCCCGCACCCGGATGCGTCCCTGCACCCACAAAATAGAGATTCTCAAAATCCTCAGATCGGTTATGCGGACGAAACCAGGCAGATTGTAGCAGCGTCGGCTCTACGGAAAAGGCGGAACCTAGATAGCTGTTCAGTGTGTCACGGAAGTGCAGCGGGTCGATGTAGTGCTCTGCCACGATGTTCTCCTGCAAGTCCGGCAGATAATTGTCCTCCAGGAATTGCATGATCGCATCGCGATAGGGTTTGGCCTGGAGGGTCCAGTCCACATTGGCACCCAGATTGGGCACCGGCGAGAGCACATAGAAAGCCTCACAGCCTTCAGGCGCCATGCTCGGATCCGTTAGGGTCGGCATATGCAGGTAAAGCGAGAAATCGGCCGGTAACTCCTCCTCAGCGAAGATCTCGCGTAGGAGTCCCTTGTAACGCTCACTGAGAATGATGTTGTGGTGGGCAAGCGCTGTGCCCGTGTTATAGCGCTTCTTGGTGCCGAAGTAGATCACAAAGAGCGACATGCTGTACTTCTTGCTCTTGACCCAGCGATCGCTGTTCTTGCGGCGATAGTGCTTTGGAATCAGGTTCAGATAGGTCCACGCCACATCGGCATTGGAAATGATGGCGTCCGCCTGGTATACGGTCCCATCGGGCAACCGCACGCCCGCGACGCGCTTCCCGTCCACCAGGATTTCCTGGATTTCTGTGTTGAGCTGCACTTTGACGCCCAGTTCGTCCAGCAGGCGGCCAAAACCGTCAACGATCGCGCCGGTGCCTCCCTTGGCGTAGTGGATACCCCACTCGCGTTCCAGGTAGTGAATCAAGACGTAGAGCGAGGGCGCGTCAAGCGGGTTCCCGCCAATCAGGAGCGGGTGGAA
>CAIRNL010000184.1 GCA_903879975.1 uncultured Chloroflexota bacterium
CACGGTCCAACTGCCTGTGCGCGTCAGTGGCATCTGGGAGCCTATCGATGAAAATGAAGACTTCTGGTTCTACCGGCCGCGTGCGTTTGACGAACAATTGTTGATCCCGCCAGCAACCTTTGAGGGACGCATTGCCTCTTTGCTCGAAGACGAAGTGGCACTGATCACGTGGTACTGGGTTGTAGACGGCTCAGATGTGAATGCGAGCGACGTGCCGCTGACTATGGCGCGTATTGACCAGATTCGCCAACGCGCGGCGACGCTGCTGCCCAACACGCGACTCGATATCTCACCCTATGAGGCACTGCAGACCTATCAGGCGTCGGCGCGCCTGCTCAACGTATTGCTCTTTGCCTTTAGCATCCCCATCGTGGCCCTGCTGCTCGCCTTTATCAGCCTGGTCGTTGGGCTGTCGGTAGGGCGCCAGCGCAATGAGATTGCCGTGCTGCGTAGCCGCGGCGCAACGGCTGTGCAAATTGCAGGCATTGCCGCACTGGAAGCCGCAGTGTTGGCGATCGTTGCCCTGGCCATTGCCGTGCCGTTGAGTACATGGGTAGCACAGATGTTTGGCGCCACACGCTCGTTTCTGAACTTCACGTTGGAGTCAGACCTACGCGTGCAGATGTCCCTCAGCCCAGTCCAATTCGGCCTGATCGCCGTGGGGGTGACAATGCTGGCGCAAGTGCTGCCCTCCATTGGAGCAGCCCGCCACACGATCGTCAGCTATAAGCAAGAGCTGGCACGCACGGTGCGCAGGCCGTGGTGGCAACGCGCCTGGCTCGACGTGCTGCTGCTGATCCCGGCAGGCTATGGTATCTATCTGGTGCGCGAGCAAGGCTCTATCTTCGTACCAGGCGGCGCCGAGGCCGGCGATCTCTTCGACAATCCATTGCTGATCTTGCTGCCGGCATTGGTGGCACTGGCACTGACGTTGCTGATCCTGCGCTTGCTCCCGCTCTTTATGTCCTTCTTTGCCTGGCTGGCCGCGCGCATGGGCAGCGTCGGTTTGCTGCTGGCCACACGCTACCTGGCACGCGAGCCCGGCCTGTACAGCACGCCGCTGGTCCTGCTCATGCTGACGCTGGGATTGTCGGTTTTCACGGCATCGTTGGCACAGACGCTGGACAACCACCTCTATGACCAGAGCTACTACGCCATCGGCGCCGACGCGCGCCTCGTTGAACTGGGCGCATCGCCCACTGCGGGCGAAAACCCCTTTGGTGCGCCCGCCGCCGAAGCGACACCGACACCGGAGCCCAGTGCCATCACTCAGATTACAGGGCCAGAATGGGTCTTTATTCCCGTGGATGAGCACCTGAATGTGAAAGAAATCGAGGCAGCGGCACGCGTCGGTGACTACGAAACCGATGTACAGATCCAGGATCGCTGGATACCGACAACCATGATCGGCGTCGACCGCGTCGACTTTCCCAAGGTCGCCTTCTGGCGCGACGATTTCGCGCCAGCCAGCTTGGGTGCACTGATGAACGCGCTGGCCGTTGCCTCGGATGGGGTCCTGATGGAGCGCAGCTTCATGCGCCAGGGTGGCTTTCGCGTCGGCGACACGGTACAGGTGCGCGTGCGAGCATCCGATAATCGCAACGGCGTGCCCTTGCGTATTGTCGGCGATTTCCGCTATTTTCCAACGTGGTTTGGGAACGAAGAAGAGGCACGGCCACTGCTCGTCGCCAACTTGGAGTGGATCTTCGAGCAGTCAGGAGGCGAGCAGCCCTATGACGTGTGGATCAAGACTGTGCCGGGCGCCGATTTTGAAAAGATAGTCCAGGATCTGCGCGAGTACGAGATCACGGTGATGGATTATCAAGCGGCGCCCACACGGATCGCGGAGGAATTGCGACGGCCAGAGCGGCAGGGACTCTTTGGCGTGCTCTCGGTCGGCTTCCTGGCCTCGGCCTTGTTGACTGTGCTCGGATTTCTGCTCTATGCGCTCTTCTCGTTCCGCCGTCGCTTTATCGAGTTGGGCACGCTGCGCGCCATTGGCCTCTCCACAAAGCAGCTTGCCATCTTCCTCACATGCGAACTGGCTTTCCTGATTCTGCTTGGCCTGGGCGCAGGCACAGGAATCGGTGCGCTAATCAGTGACCTGTTTATCCCCTATTTCCAAGTGGGTAGCGGGCCGACAGCGAATGTTCCACCCTTCACGGTGGATATCGCGTGGTTTGCAGTGACGCGCCTCTATGTTCTCTTTGGCGCACTCTTCCTGGTGGCGTTCATCGTCCTCATTGCGTTGCTGCTACGCATGAAGGTTTTCCAGGCCATCAAGTTGGGTGAAACGGTGTAGGAGATTCCCGTTGTCAGAACCATTTATCTTGTGTGACGGTCTTGTCAAAATCTATAAAATCGCCGGGCTGGAACAGGTGGCGCTGCGCGAGCTGAACCTCAGCATTGAAAAAGGCGAACTGATGGCCATCGTCGGCGCCAGCGGCAGCGGCAAGACGACGCTCATGAATATTCTGGGTGGGCTCGATCGGCCATCGGCAGGACGCGTGCGCGTGGACGGCCAGGACCTGCTCCGCATGAGCGACAGTCAGCTCAACCGCTATCGACGCGAACGTGTCGGCTTTGTGTGGCAACAGAGTACACGCAATCTGATTCCCTACCTCAATGCCATCGACAACGTGATCCTGCCCATGACAGTAGCAGGACGAATGCGTCATGGCAAGCGACGCGCCAGCGAGTTGCTGGAACTGGTCGGCCTGAGCAATCGCAAGCACCACCGCCTGTCGGAGCTGTCCGGCGGCGAACAGCAGCGTGTGGCCATCGCGGTCGGGCTGGCCAATCACCCGCCGCTGCTGCTTGCCGACGAGCCGACAGGCGAGGTGGATACAGCCACGGCAGGCCTCATCTACGATACTTTCCGTACGTTGACGCGCGAAATGGGCATCACCACCCTCATCGTCAGCCACGACCCAGGGATTGCCCGCCAAGTCGATCGCGTGGTCGCGATCCGCGACGGCATGCTGGCCAGCGAGACGGTACGCCAGACAGTGCTGCGTACACCCGAATGGCTGGCGAAAAATGGCCACGCGCCGGAGGGCGACGGCAGCCATCACCACGAAACCTTCGAAGAACTAGTCGTACTGGATAAGGCGGGACGCGTCCACATCCCACCAGAGTTCCTGGAACAGCTACAGATTCAGGGCCGAGCCAGGCTGGAGATCACGGACGACGGCATTCTCATTCGCCGCGTCGAAGAGGCAGCTACGGCGAACGAGCGCATGCCAAACGACGGCGAAGTGGCGCAGGAATCAAAGAGCAGTGGCGTACGCAGCCTCTTCAGACGGCACAAGGCAGGAAAGAAGGCGTAGCCGATGGAAACGACGCAGGCAATTTCACCGCTGGGTGGCAGCAACGAGCCTGCCATCGAAACACACGATCTGGCGCGCATCTATCGACGCGGCTTGCAATCCGTACACGCTCTGGATGGTGTGAATCTGGAGATCGGCGCTGGCCAGTTCGTCGCAATCAAGGGGCGTTCGGGCAGTGGCAAAACCACCTTACTCAACTGCATCAGCGGGCTGGACCAGCCAACTGCCGGAACAGTGCACGTCTACGGGCAGGAGATCGGCCGCTGGCCAGAATCGCGGCGCACGACGTGGCGCCGCGAGCAGGTAGGCTTCATCTTCCAGTCGCTGGGGCTGCTGCCGGTACTCTCGGCCTATGAAAACGTAGAACTCGTCCTGCGCCTCAACAGCGTCGGAGGCAAACAACGCCACGATGCCACCGTTGAAGCGCTCGAACTGGTCGGCCTGACCAAGTGGATCGACCACCGCCCCTACGAGCTTTCTGGCGGACAGCAGCAACGTGTCGCCATCGCCCGTGCGCTGGCCTCGAGCCCACGTCTGCTCATCGCCGACGAGCCCACGGGCAATCTTGACTCCAAGACCGCCCACAGCATTCTGGCGCTTTTCCGCTCCATCGTACGCGAACGCAACGTCACGATGCTCATGGCCACGCACGACACGCTGGCCGACGATTACGTGGACCGCATTATCAACCTCAGCGACGGGCATATCATTTCCAGCTGACGCAACAGCGTTCGCGTTGGCGCAAAACGCACGCAGTCTATATCCCACTTCCTTCGTGTCAGGCTTCACTGTCTCCCATCGCAAAATAGACAGTGTATGCCTCGTTGCGCACCTCGTGAAGGGGGATGAGACGAATATCATGTACCTGGCCGCGGGTACGGTAATC
>CAIRNL010000185.1 GCA_903879975.1 uncultured Chloroflexota bacterium
GCTCAGGCCGCCGATCTCGACCGTACGGCCGTTGCTGGTGACTGTACCCTCGCTCTGCAGGGCAATTAGGCTGTAGTAGTAGGAGGCGTTGCCTACTTCCGGTCCTTTCTGGTGCAGGCCGTTTTCGCCGTGAAAGACGGGCTCTCGCGTCTCGCGCAGCGTTAAATCCAGCGCAATGGGGCCGTCCGCTCCATCTGCGGCCGCAACCAGGCGATAGGTGCCCGGCCCGACGGTATCGACACGCCAATCTTCCAGCCAGACAGAGTAGGTTGGTTCGCCTGTCGCTCCGGCCAGCCCGCTTGCCCCGCGACTGTACCGCTCGAAGCTCTCGTGCTCCCCACGGCCACCGTCGGTCAGGGCGAAGTGCGCCATGTAAACCTGGTTCGTGGCAAGGTCAGAGGTGCGCGCCGGCATGTCCGGCGTCAGCGCGCTGCGAAAAAAGGTGAGCTGATACCCGTAGAGTGTGCCGTCGGCCGCCGCCAGGTTGCCTGTGTGGTACCACCACTCGGTGCGATAATCGGGATGAGGGCCATGGTCGCGCGGGAACGAGAACGCCAGTGGCTCCACGGCACGCGCAAAGCCGGCTTCATTGCCGCTGCCCATGGCCTCCACGACACTGGCACTGATGGACTGATCGGCTGTTGGCAGGCTGCACCCTGCCAGCAACACGACAAGGAGCAAGAGTAGGGTCGGACGCGACAGGGTAATCATGTCATCGATTGTGAAGCGTGGCACAAGCAGTGTCTGTCAGGTTTTGTCCGAAGCGGCAGGTTAGCTCTTCTTTTTCTTGGTGCGGCCGGAACTCTTGCCTGATGATTTGGGCTTTGCCTGCTTTTCCGCAAGCCACTGAAGCGCCTGCTCCGCTGTGACATCGGTCGGCTGTACATCTTTGGGCAGCGTGGCGTTGACCTTGCCCCAGTTGACGTAGGGACCATAGACGCCATCGAGCACCTGGATTGCGCCGCCGTCAGGGTGCTCCCCCAACGCTTTCAGCACAGTCTTGCTTGCGCCACGCCTGCGCCCGCCGCCGCTGGCCTTGGCCGTCAGCAACTCCAGCGCGCGCTCCAGTTCGATCTCCAGCACCGAGTCAGGCGGGCGCAGGTTGGCGTAGACACCGTCATGCACGACAAACGGGCCGAAGCGCCCAACGCCGGCCTGCACGAGCTTGCCGGTCTCTGGGTGTTCGCCCAACAGGCGCGGCAGGCTGAGCAGCGCCAGTGCCGTCTCGATCGTCAGGTCGTCGACCGACATGCCCTTGAGCAGGCTGGCGCGTTTAGGCTTGGCCTTGCTGTTGGGGTCGTCCTCACCCAACTGTACGTACGGGCCGTAGGGGCCGACCTTGAGCAGTACTGGCAGTTCACTGTCGGGGTCGTTGCCCAGGCTCTGCGGCCCGTCCTGCTTCTTGTTCAGCAGCGCTTCGAGCAGTTCGTCGGTCAAGTCAGCCGGCGCCAGGTTGGGCGGCAGGCTCGCCGTGCGGCGGTCGCCATTCTCTTCCCGTGCAACGAACGGACCGTACTGGCCAATGCGCACTTCGGCGTTGAGGTTGCTCAGATCGACCGTACTCGCCAGCCGCGGGTCGATCTCCGACTCGCGTGTCTTGACCTGGTTCTCCAGCCCATCCTCGCCCAGATAGAACTGGGCCAGATAGGTCAGGTAGTGGAGGTCTCCGTTGGAGATGTCGTCCAGTCGCTGCTCCATGTTGGCCGTGAACTTGAGATCGACCAACTCATCAAAGTGCTTCTCGAGCAGTTCGGTCACGGCGAACGCAGTGAAGGTAGGGACCAGTTCCTTGCGCTGCTTGAAGACATAGCCGCGCTGCTGAATGGTGTCGATGATCGTGGCGTAGGTGCTGGGACGGCCAATGCCTTCGGCTTCGAGCGCTTTGACCAGGGTGGCTTCGGTGTAGCGAGACGGTGGCTGCGTCTCGTGCCCTACCGCGTTGAGTTCGCGACAGTCGATCCTCTCGCCCGGCGCCAACTCCGGCAGCAGCTGCTCCTGGCTTTCCAGCGCGGCGTCAGGGTCGTCGGAGCCTTCAACATAGGCTCGAAAGAAGCCGGCAAAGAGAATCTGCCGGCCGCTGGCCCGGAAGACGGCGTCCTCCACGGCCACAGTGACGGTGCGCAGCTTGAGGCGGGCGTTGGCCATTTGCGATGCAACCGTGCGCTTCCAGATCAGGTCGTAGAGCGCTTTCTCGCGCCCGTCGAGCGGCAGGGTATCGGCTGGGTTCATCCGGTCGCCGGCGGGGCGGATGGCCTCGTGCGCTTCCTGTGCATTCGCCGTCTTGGTCTGGTAGCGCCGCGGCGCAGGGCTCAGATACTCCTCGCCGTACATCTCGCGGATGCGCAGGCGCGCAGCTTTGATCGCTTCTTCGCTCAGATTGACTGAGTCGGTGCGCATGTAGGTGATGTAGCCATTCTCATAGAGATTCTGGGCGACACGCATGGTCTCGCGCGCGCTCATGCCGAGTTTTCGGTTGGCTTCCTGTTGCAGCGTGCTGGTGGTGAAGGGTGCATAGGGCGCTCGTTGGGCGTCCTTCTCCTCGACCTCAGTGACGCGCCATGTGCCACTCAACAGGCGGCCGCGCAGCGCCTCGGCGGCCTGCCGGTTGAGCAGCAGTACGTCCTTGCCAGCAGCGATTTGTCCGGTCTGTTCGTCAAAGTCGCGGCCGGTGGCAACGCGTTTGTCGCCCACCGAAACCAGCGTCGCCTCAAAGCGGTGATTGGGTTGGTCAGGACGTTTGTTCAGCAGCGCCTTGAGGTCCCAGTACTGACCGGCGACAAAGGCGCGGCGCTCGCGCTCGCGCAGGACGAGCAGGCGCACAGCCACACTCTGCACGCGGCCAGCGGAAAGTTTCGGTGCAATCTTGCGCCAGAGCAGCGGCGATACGGTGTAACCCACCAGACGGTCAAGGATGCGTCGCGTCTCCTGGGCGTGCACCAGGTCCATGTCGATGGCGCGCGTGTCGTTCAGCGCATGCTCGATGGCCTCGCGTGTAATCTCGTGAAAAACCATGCGGCGTACGGGCTGCTTCGGTTTGAGCACCTCTTGCAGGTGCCAGCCGATACTCTCGCCCTCGCGGTCTTCGTCCGTGGCCAGCAGCAGCTCGTCGGCTTCCTTGAGCGCAGCTTTGAGCTCGTTGATCAACTTCTTCTTCTTGTCGGGAATCACGTAGAGCGGGTCGAAGTTGTCCTCAACGTTGACGCCCAGGCGCGACCAGGGCTCGCCCCTGTACTTGTCAGGAATCTCAGCCGCTGATGCCGGCAGATCGCGCACGTGACCCATGCTGGCCTTGACCTGATAGCCGCCAGGTAGGAACTTGCTGATCGTTTTGGCCTTGGTGGGCGACTCGACTATTACCAGTTTTTTGCTCATCTGATCTCACCGCTGCGGACTATCAAATCCGCCAAATTCCCAAAAAACGGTCAATCGGCGGCATTGCCGCCGATTGACAAAACGCGGCAAGTGTAGCACACGCGTCTGTCAATCAAAAAATCGGTACTCACACTCTGGAGAGCATTTCATCCGCTCCCCTCACGCTGGAGCCGAGCGAGCAACTCGCTGATGCGCGCCCGGCGTTCGCTGCCGCTGGTCTCGTCGAGCCAAAAGATGAGGCTACGCTGTTCGTGGCGCGGCAGTTGCTCGAAGCGTATGCGCGCCGCGCTCTTGAAGAGCATGGCTGCCACCAGGTCGGCGGGCACAGCAACCTCGCGGTCGATGGCGCGCGCCGCTTCGTAGCGTACAGCGATGATGCCAGCCCAGCGGTCATCCAGGTTGTAAACGCGGGCCAACAGATCTACGATTTGCCCGTGGTTCAACTGGCGCGCGCCGCCAGCGTCGAGCATGATATACCACGACGCTGAGTCGCGACCCGTTTCGGCGCGAATAACGTCATCCGCCAACGCCAACGGGCCCCGTGCCTGCTCCTGCATCCTATCCTCCCACCGATTGAGTTGCGTCTGGGTGCCGCCTATGGTAAACCCGAAGAGTGTATTTGTTTGTAGCCAATTGTGCAAGGTGCCGCGTCCATCGCTTGGCGCCCCGGCAGC
>CAIRNL010000186.1 GCA_903879975.1 uncultured Chloroflexota bacterium
CCTAGCTGCACGTTATGTGCCTGACCGTTTCATGCCCGACAAGGCCATCGATCTGATCGATGAAGCCGGCAGCCGGGTGCGCATGTACAAGGCGCCCTATGCCGCCAATCTGCGCGAGACCTTCATGAGCCTCAAGAAGCTTCAGAAGGAGAAAGAGCAGGCGCTGGACACGCAGCGCTTCGACGATGCTATCGATCTGCGCTACCGGGAAGTTGAGTTGGAAGCGCGTCTGAGCGAACTGCGCGAGGGGTGGAATGAGGCAGCCAACCAGCCAAAGGTGACCGCTGAGGATATCGCCGAGGTGGTTGCCATGTGGACCGGCGTGCCGGTCAGCCGCATCGCTGGTGAGGAGCGTGAGCGCCTGCTGGAGATGGAGCGGGTCATGCACCAGCGCATCATCGGTCAGGACGAGCCCATCAAGGCGATCGCCAAGGCTGTGCGCCGGGCGCGAGCTGGCCTCAAGGACCCCAAACGCCCGATCGGCAGTTTCATGTTCCTGGGTCCCACCGGCGTCGGCAAGACGTTGCTGGCCAAGACACTGGCTGAATTCATGTTCGGCAGCGAGGAAGCGCTGATCAAGCTCGACATGAGCGAGTTCATGGAACGGCACAACGTCAGCCGTCTCGTCGGCGCCCCTCCTGGCTATGTCGGCTACGAGGAAGGTGGCCAGCTCACCGAAGCCGTGCGCCGGCGCCCATACAGTGTGGTGCTGCTCGACGAAATTGAAAAGGCGCATCCGGAAGCGTTCAATATGCTGCTCCAAATCATGGAAGACGGCTACTTGTCGGACGCCAAAGGTCGCCGCGTCGACTTCCGCAACACGCTGCTCCTCATGACCAGTAATATCGGCGCGAAGCTCATCCAAGGCGCCAAGGGGTTGGGCTTTGTCATCACGCAGGACGACGAAGTCAGGCGCGAGAGCGAATACGAGACCATGAAAGCCAAGGTCATGGACGCGCTCAAGAAGACCTTCCGGCCCGAGTTCATCAACCGTCTGGATGGAATTATGGTCTTCCGCAGCCTGAGCAAGGAAGAAATTGCCCAGATCGTCGAGCTGGAACTGCGCCCGTTGCGGATGCAGATGGCCGAGCAAGATATGATGCTCAAACTCACCGAAGCTGCCCGCCTTGCCATTGCCGATGCCGGCTACGACCCAGAATATGGCGCCCGCCCGCTGCGCCGTGTGATTCAGAACCAGATTCAGGATCCGCTCAGCGAGGGTATGCTCTCCGAAAAGTATGTCCCTGGCGACACGATCACGGTTGATTACCGCGAGGTGCAGAACGAGTCCGGCACCAAGAGCAACGAGTATGTGCTCGGTGTCACCGAGCACAGAGCAACGGAGAAGAGCAACGAAGTTTCTGACGAATTCGAGGCGTTGCTGCAGTAAGGACGGCTCGTCCGATCTGTTACGACACTGGTGAGGATAACGGTGTACACCCGGCGTGCCGCTCTGGTCAACGCCGGGTGTATTGTTTTCGGGTGCTGGCTTTGCTCCAATCGGCTTGGCGGGGAGGATTCCACATCGCAGCAGAATGAATGATTGCGGAATGGGCTGTTAAGCCTGGATTTCGCACGTTAAAAATCGAATAGAGAGACAAAATTTGCGTCAAGACCAGGTCGATCTGGCACCGTAGGAGGCTGATGGAATCGATCGGATGGGGCAGCAATAGAC
>CAIRNL010000187.1 GCA_903879975.1 uncultured Chloroflexota bacterium
AGCTTCTTGAGGCTCATGAAGGTCTCGCGCAGATTGGCGGCATAGGGCGCCTTGTACATGCGCACCCGGCTGCCGGCTTCATCGATCAGATCGATGGCCTTGTCGGGCATGAAACGGTCAGGCACATAACGTGCAGCTAGGTGCGCTGCCGCCACCAACGCCTCGTCCGTGATGATGAGCTTGTGATGATCTTCGTAGCGGGAGCGCACGCCACGCAAAATTTCGATTGTTTCCTCGACAGAAGGCTCATCGACCAGAATCGGTTGGAAACGGCGTTCCAGTGCCGCATCACTTTCGATATATTTGCGATATTCGTCGAGTGTAGTGGCGCCGATGACCTGCAACTCACCGCGGCTCAACGCCGGCTTGAGAATGTTGGCAGCATCGACACTGCTGCCAGCGGCGCCAGCACCCACCAGCATGTGCACTTCGTCAATGAAGAGGATCGACTGCGATTGGATGACCTCCTCGATGACCTTCTTCAGCCGTTCCTCGAACTGGCCGCGGTACATGGTACCGGCTACCAGGCTGCCCACGTCCAACATGAGCAGGCGCTTATTGAGCAGCGGCTCGGGCACGTCCCCGTCGATGATGCGCTGCGCCAGTCCCTCGACGATGGCGGTCTTGCCGACGCCCGGCTCCCCAATCAGCGCCGGATTGTTCTTGGTGCGCCGGCTCAAAATCTGAATGACACGTTCGATTTCTGGCTGGCGGCCGACCACCGGGTCCAGCTTGCCTTCTTCAGCTGCGGCGGTCATATCGTAGCCAAGCTGGTCAACCAGCGGTGTTTTTGACTCTTTTTTCTGCTTGTCTTTGGTCTGCGCCTGGTTCTGCAGGATATTGCGTGCAGTCTGCGTGCGCACGCGGTCGAGATTAATCCCCAACCCGCGCAGCACGTTCACAGCAATACCCTCTCCTTCACGCACCAGCCCGAGCAGCAGATGCTCCGTGCCGATATAGTGGTGCCCCATCAGACGCGCCTCGTCTACGGCCAGCTCGATGACACGCTTCGTACGCGGCGCCAGGGTTGGTTTGCCGAACGGTGGCCGCTCGCCGCGCCCGACCGTCCGCTCCACGGCCCGGATAATCTGGACCGGCTCGACGCCCAGTTCGCGCAGTACCTTGACTGCGACGCCATTCTCTTCCCGCACTAACCCCAACAACAGGTGTTCTGTGCCGATATAGTTGTGGTTCAGTCTGAGCGCCTCTTCCTGCGCCAGAGTCAGCACCCGGCGAGCGCGTTTTGTAAAGCGGTCAAGTTTGTCAGACATAGATATTCCCTTGTGCAACAATGACAACGAGTCATTCCAGCATTGCTACTATAGCAGAAAATGACCGATTTCTGCGGTAAGTCCTGTTCCCTTCGCCGGGTAAGAGCAGAACTACCCGGCAGCCATTCGCCAATCTTCGTCTCAGCAGATTGCATCCATCATTGTAACGATGCGTTTTGCGCTTTGTCAATTAGCCATTTGGGTACCCGATCCCTGCCCAGTTCGGCAGGTGCCCCTCTACAGCGTTCCTATAAAAAACGCACGGGCACGAAATTTCGTGCCCGTGCGCCGGAATGAACATCCACTTTGCAGAGATATCAGGCTGTCTCGACCACTTCTTCAGTGGCAGCGGCCACTGCGTTGGCTGACTCGCCCGTCGGAGCAATCTGCCAGTCCAGTTCCTGGGTCGGCAGTGCCTGCTTGAGGCTCAAACCCAGGCGCCGCTTGTCGCTCTCGATGCGGATAATGCGCAGATCGTACACATCCCCCTCACCGACCACCTCCTTGGGGTGGTTGACACGGCGTTCCGACAGTTCACTGATGTGAATCAGACCTTCGATGCCGGTGTCGACCAGACGAGCGAAGGCACCGAAATTCACCAGCTTGGTAATCTTACCCTGGACAACCTGGCCTACCTGGTAGGTATTGTCAATCACTTCCCACGGCTGCGGGGCCAGGCGACGCAAGCTCAAGCCGATGCGTCGACGTTCCGTGTCGACGCTCAGGATCTGAACCTTGACCGTCGCACCGACCTTGACGACCTCATTGGGGTGATTGACACGGTTCCAACTCAATTCACTCAGGTGGATCAGACCGTCCGCTCCGCCGAGATCGACAAAGGCGCCGAAGTCCGCAATGCTGCTGATGACGCCTTCCATGATGGCGCCTTCGCGCAGCGTTTCGAGGAGTTGGTCTTTTTGCTGGCGGCGCCACTCGCGCATCGCCAGACGCTCAGAGAGAATCAGACGGTTTCGCTTGCGATCGATGTCGATGACCTTCAGCTTCAGCACCTCGCCTCTCAAAGTGGCGTAGCGCGATTCGTCTTCATCGCCGTTCGTAGGCACTGCGCTGGTCAACTGGCTGGCCGGCACAAAACCACGCACCTGCCCCATGCGCACAATGACGCCGCCGCGATTGAATGAGTCGACCGGGCATTCAAAGATGTCCTGGCTGCGCATGAGATCCTCGGCGCGTTCCCAGTCCTTCTCAGCGAGCGCGCGGCTGATGCTC
>CAIRNL010000188.1 GCA_903879975.1 uncultured Chloroflexota bacterium
ACTCGCCGAGCGCCGTGCCCTGGCCGCACAATTGGCAAGCCTGCTTGCAACGCTCGACTCCTCACCCACCAACAATCTCGACGATGAAGCCTACCTCAGCGAACGAAGTGCCGGCGGAGATGATAGCCAAGGTCAGTGAGCAGTCAAGGCGGGGGGGGGAGCAAGCACCGGAAGCAGTCAATCCCGCCTGGCGCATCAGCGCGAGCAACGCCGTGCATCTTGCCGCGTTCCAGGCTAACTCGGGTGTCAACGGTCGCTTCCGCTCTTCCCGGCGTTGCTGCATCAGGGGTAACAGCGCAAAGAGTGCGCGCCAGAAGAGATCCGCTGGCAAAGTATGCGGATGTCAATACCCGGTTGCAGCAACCCTCTGCAGTTGCGCGCCTCAGCCTTGAGAATGTAGGTATGTGGCGCAGCATTTTTTGGGGGGCAGATGCATTTCTGCCATGTTGTCACCGGCAAATGGTCGTTTTCTGTCCATTTGCCGGTGGTGTGCGCCCCTGACAGGACTCGAACCTGTGCACCCGGCTCCGGAGGCCGGCGCTCTATCCTCTGAGCTACAGGGGCATTTCTATAATCTGATTCTATACCAGCCTCAAGTGATTCCCCAAACAGTTGGTAGGGCTTGGTGGCAGTGCTATAATGGAAGCTATGTATCTGGAGCGTGACTATCGGCCGCGCCGCCGCCGGCAGGGATTCCTGAGCCGTTTTTGGCCGCTGCTGCTCATCGTGGTCGTCGGCATCGTGCTCTACGAAACACAGCCCACCTGGCTCGTGCCCCAGCCGATCGAAGTCACGCCGACGCCGACACGCAGTGCCGTTTCCTTTCTGGCCGAGGCAGAGTCGGCGTTGGTGCGGGGCGACTACAGCGCTGCGCTTGTCGCCTACGAGAAGATGGTTCAGCTGGAGCCTGCCAATCCAGACCCGCTCATTATCAAATCGCGCTTGTATATGATCGAAGGCGATGTGTCCTCCGCCCACGCTGTCGCCCTGCGAGCCGTGGAACTGGCACCTGAGAACCCGGAAGCACTCACTGTCCTCGCACGCGCCGAGGATTGGCTCGGCAACTACGAGGATGCCGTGCGCCATGCGCTCGACGCATACGATCAAAAGGCAGACAGCGCCGAAACGCTCGCCGTCCTCTCCGAGATCTACGCTGACATCGGCAACTATGCGCAATCACAGACTTACATTGACGGGGCCCTGGCCCTTGCACCGGACGACGTGCTGGTGTTGCGCAATCAGGCCTATCTGCTCGAAAAGCTGGGCAAATATCCAGAGGCGATTGCATCGCTCGATCGCGCCTTGGCGCAGGCACCGCAGCGCGCCGATCTCTACCTGGAGAAAGCTCGCATCTATCGTGTCGGTCTCGCCGATTTCGACAATGCGATCCTGGCCTATCGTGCAGCCGCCGATGCCAGCAAGACACCCGTGACGCTGAACGCTCTCGGCGAGGGACTGTACAACGTGGGCGACCACCTAGCCGCTATTCGCACGCTCAACGATGCGTTGGAGATGGACCCCGACTATGGGCCGGCGCTGGTCAACCTGGGCATGGCCCTCTATGCGCGCCGCAACTACGAGGATGCTGCTGCTGCCCTCGACAAAGGGCTGCCCCTGCTTGGCAGCACAGCCCGCGAAGAACATTTCTACACCGCCGGTCTGGCTCATGCCTACAAGGAGCCGCGCGAGTGTGAGCAGGCGATTCCCTGGCTCGACAAGGCCCTGGAAAAGAACCCCGAGAGCGGGCCTGCCCTGACCGGCCTCAATCTTTGCGCCAGAAGCGAAACCGGCGGCTGACATCATAGGGGGCGGCGCTGCACAAGCCAACAGGCATTCAGCAGCGTGCTTAGCGTGAAATCTACATGACTGTGCATCGCTCACGTCTGAAGTCGACACTGCCGGACAAAGTTTCCTGGAAACGCTTCCCGGAAGAGTCGGATGGATCGCCGCCCAAGGTGTCATCTGAAACGAAGACTGTTCAGGCCGAATCTCTGCCACCGACACGCCGAAACGCTGTCGCGCGCACAACCACCAGCAAACGGCGCATTCAGCGCCGCCTGACACCCCTGGAACTCATCCAGCAGCCGCTGCAAGCCGCCACTCGAAAAGTATTTGACCTGCGTCGCTTCCTGCTGGTGCTCGGAGGGACAGCGATTGTGCTGCTGATTCCTGCCCCAACGGGGCTGACGCCGGAGGCACACCGGGCACTCGCCCTGTTTGTGTTTACCGGCATGATCCTTTCCTTACAGCCGGTGCCGCTGCCAATTGCCGCCCTGCTGGTGCCGGTAGCCCAGGTCGCGCTGGACATCAATACGGCACGCGGCGCGTTCGCTCCATTTGCCGACCCCGTCATCTACCTGATCCTGGCGAGTCTTTTCCTCGCCGAAACCATGCGCAAGCATGGCTTGACACGCCGCCTGGCCCTGTATGCGATCATTTTCAGCCGTGGCTACTTTCATCGCCTGATTTTCATCCTGCTCGTCCTGACTTCCCTCTTGAGCATGTGGGTGTTGAATACTGCCACCGCAGCGATGTTGATCCCGGTCGCAATCAGCATCGCGCAACAAATCCAAGATCAGAGTGCTGCTAAGCGCATGCTCGCAGTTCTGGTGCTGGCCATCGGCTATGGCGCCAGCATCGGCGGCATCGGTACGCCGATGGGCAGCGGCGAAAACGCCATCGCCAACGGCCAGTTGAGCCAGGTCATGGACTTCAGTTTCCTATCCTGGATCAGCTATGGCTTTCCCGCCGTTCTTGGCCTGATACCGATTACATGGGCCATGTTGCTGCTCGTCTTTCGCGTGCCGAACCTGCGCATGGACCTCACCCCGACTCTGCGCGAATTAGTCCGCCGCCGCGGGCTGAACCATGCCGAACGCGAAACTATCGGGGTTCTGCTCATCTCCATCGTACTTTGGATCTCGGGTTCGACGCTAGAGAAAATGTTTGGATTGCCGGCGACGTTACTCAGCAGCGCCATGATTGCTATCCTGGCCGTGGCATTGCTGTCCATCGAAGAACTGATCGACTGGGACGACTTGAAAGGCGTCAACTGGGGAATCATCTTTGTGATTGGGGCAGGACTCTCGTTGGGCGATGCGCTGGACAAGACAGGAGCCAGTGATTGGATCGTCAGCCTGATCGAGCCATCGTTGAACGGGCTACCCTATCTGGCTATTCTAGCCATTTTGATCGTGTCCACTTTTTTGTTGACCCAATTCATGAACAGCGTGACCTATGGCGCCATTCTTTCACCAATTTTGGTGACACTCGGCGTTACGACGAACATCATCCCCACTCGTCTGGTGTTGCCGTTTGTCTTTACGCTCGCCCTCTGTTACATGTTGCCAAATTCTTCTGCCCGCATGACACTGGTTGCGATTTCAGGTGCAGTCGATACGAAAAATCAACTGCGCAGCGGCCTGTTGGTCGGCCTGCCGTCCGCAATCTTTGTTTTTGCTTATTTTGCATTGCTCAGCCTGGTTGGGCTCATTTGAACAACAGACTGCCGGAAAGCGAGGGTGAAATGCGCATATGGTTGATCGGCGCCGATGAGGCTGGCAGCGAAGTGCTTCGCCAGATTCAGAAGAACCCAAACATCGAGGTGATTGTCACGGACACGACCGATCACCCCAAGGCCGTACTCGATCGCGTTATCGAAAAGGTCGATGCTGTGGAAAAGGTGACCCAAGTGAACATCAACATACTGGCCAAGCGCATACGCCCAGATCTGATCTTGATCGACAGTGGCGCAGCTAAACGAAATCTTAGCCGACTGAGCGGCGCCATGGTCTATGCAGAAGCATTCCAGAACGAAATTGCAGCTATCAGCGATTTTCCATGCATCATCATCTAGACGTACCGGCGCAAGCTCAACGGATCGCAGAGTCGACATTTCCTATTCATGACGCCGAGGGCAGGTCTCCTGCGCACAAACAGCACCGATGTAAAGGGCCGTCCCATGTTTAACAGCCTTGAACAGTTTGTCGAATCAGGGCATATCGCCAACAACCTGACTTTCTACCGGCTGAACGGCTTTGTCGGCAGCCGCAACCACCTGCTCACCTTACATGACTGGCTGACCGGCGGCGACGATCTTCCGGCCATCGCGATCAGCGGCGAGCAAGGCTACGGCAAGAGCACGCTCGCCGTGGCGGCAGCGTACAACCATTACTACGACTTCAGCGACGGCATCATCCAGGTGAGCCCCGCCGGCACGAGCCCGTTTCGCCTCTACGATGTCGTGCGTACACTCGATACCGTCCTGGGTACGGCGCTCACGCGCACCAGCGAAGAGCGCTGGGGTATCAGTATTTTGGAGCAACTCTATAAGCGCCGCCGCCTCCTCATCCTGGACAAACTGGCCGGAGCCACCCCACGCGAACTCGAGACCCTGGTCGAGATCATCAGCCATCTCCACGAGAATGAAGGCCAGTCCCGCATTGTTCTCATCGATCGCAATTTCAGTTCAGCGATTGCGCGCCTCGTCCAGCATCAACATATCCATCTGGACGGCATCCCGCATGAAGATATGGATCGATTTATTGCGGCACGCGCGCCGGACGTCGTCCGCTCCTACGCCCTGCAGAACGGCGAAGGCATCTATGCCCTCGCTGGCGGCAGCCCACTCTGCATGCGCCTCCTCATCGGCCTGCTGGAAGATTTCCCCTTCGAAGAGGTGGAGAGTGTTCTGCGCAGCATGGACGCCCGCACGAATACAGCCCTGCGGGCGAGCGACGTCTGTTCGTTTGCCCTGGAAACGTACGCCCTGCAGAATCCGCCCGCCGGCGTCTTTCTCAGCCGCCTGGTGCGCGCGGTCGGCGGTGTGTACGAGCACGCACTGCGCGCACTGTTCTGGTCAGACCTCGGCTCGAACGAGGCGTACGAGCACACGGTCTCCGCTCTGGCCCGCCGTGGGCTGCTGGAGCGAGACCACTTCCGCCAGCGCGTGGTCATCCACCCGGTGATTCGCCGCTATCTGGAAGAAAACGCCGCCATGCTGGGCGAAGAGTGGGACCGCCGTCACGCCGCATTCTACGTCAAGCAAGCGGAACAGTACCAGATGCTACCCCTCCAACGGTGGAACGAAGTCGATCTGGACTGGGGTAACATCTTTGCAGGCGCTGACTGGTGTGCCAAACGCATCACACGCATTTTCCAGCGCGATCCGTGGGAACTGCTCGAAGCCGCTGAACCAACAGCCGGCGCGATCGCCGAAGATTTCGGCTCAGCGCAAGTCTACGAGGATCTGCGCCTGGCGCACGACTATGCGCTTGCCCTGGCCCACTATGCCTTCTGGCGCCATCCACCCGGCATTCAGCGCTGGCTGGCAGCCGGTGCGGTCGCAGCGCTGGCAATCCACAATATGCGCGATTACGCCTGGTTCTTGACCAATATCGGACGGCAGTTCTTTTTCATGGGGCGCGTCGAAGAGGGCGTGGAATGGCTCGACTACGCCGTACCAATCTTCGACGAGCGCGACCTGCTGGCCGATCTGGCCCATGTCTATACCGATCTGGGCACCTCCTATCGCATCCTCGACGAGCCGCGGCGCGCGCTGGAATACTTCTCAGCTGCGTTCAACTGCGTGGCACAACTGGGCGATCCGCACGGCCTGGCCACCGCCTATATGAACCTCGGCAGCGCCTACTTCAGTCTCCATCAACCTGAACGCGCGTTGGTGGAGCACCGGCGCGCGCTACGCGTGGCCCTGCGCGGCGACGACAAGCACCTGCTCGCCAGCATTTACAACAATGTCGGCCTGGCGCTGGAGTCGCTCGAACGCCACGCCGAGGCAATCGTTGCCTACGAATATGCACTGGACATGTTCCGCAAGAGTAGTGACGTGACCGGCATCAGCGCCTGCTACAATAACCTCGGGTCAGTCTGTTTCGCTCGCCGTGAATTTGCCGATGCGCTGGCCTGGTACGAACTCGACATGGAACTGCTCAGACGCCGCGGGGCATGGACGGATCTGGCAGTAACTTTGCACAATCTGGGCCACGTGGCCATCGAGACCGGCAATCTGGAGCGTGCTACCGCCTTTTTTAGCGAAAGCCGTGATCTCTATGCCGCATTCGATCTGGATGAGTACGTGCAGGAAGAGATCGAAATGATCGAATATACGCAGACCTTGCGCGCAAATAAATCTCTAACACAGCGTTAGCGCGTTTCAAGCGAAAATACAGCCTTCACCGCTTGCATTGCCTGCCGCATGGCGGTATGATAGAACCGGTTAGCACTCAATAACAAAGAGTGCTAGCCGGTTCTTTTTCACGGCAACAAACGCAATTTCAATATCGGGAGGACACAGTATGAATCTGAAACCATTGGGCGACCGCATTGTCGTTGAACCCACCGAGCAAGAAGAGCAGACCTCTCTGGGCATCTTCCTGCCCGAGACAGCCAAAGAAAAGCCCCAGCAGGGCAAGGTCATCGCCGCTGGCCCGGGTGCACGCAAGGAAAATGGCGAGCGCATCGAGATGGATGTCAAGATCGGTGACAAGGTGCTCTACGCCCGCTACGCCGGCACGAGCGTCAAGCTCAACGGCAAAGAGTATCTGATTCTCAAGGAAAGCGACGTTCTGGCGATCGTTGAGTAATTTTGCAGCCCTTGTTCGGCGCGCACTGCACTCTGCGGGCGGCAGGCAAGGTTGGCTGTCAGTACTATAGACTCGATTTCATAAGGAGATAGATAAATGGCCAAGCAGATCATTTACGAAGACGACGCACGACGCGCACTCAAGGCTGGCGTCGATGCGATGGCAAATGCAGTCAAGACCACCCTCGGCCCCAAGGGCCGCAACGTTGCCCTCGACAAGAAGTGGGGCAGCCCGACGGTCACCCATGACGGCGTGACGGTCGCCAAGGAAGTTGAGCTGAAGGACCCCTTCGAAAACATGGGCGCCCAGCTGCTCAAGGAAGCTGCCACCAAGACCAATGACGTTGCGGGTGATGGCACCACCACCGCCACTGTCCTGGCGCAGTCGATCGTCAACGAAGGCCTGAAGAACGTGACTGCCGGTGCCAATCCCATGATGCTCAAGCGCGGCATCGAGGCCGGCCGCGACGAGATCGTGCAGGCGCTCAAGAAGATGGCCACCGCAGTCTCCGGCAAGGAAGAGATCGCCCAGGTGGCGAGTATCTCTGCCGCCGACCAGACCATCGGCAACCTCATTGCCGAAGTCATGGACAAGGTCGGCAAGGACGGCGTCATCACCGTCGAAGAGAGCAAAGGCCTCCAGTTTGAGACCGAGTACGTCGAAGGGATGCAGATCGATCGCGGCTATCTTAGCCCCTACTTCGTCACCAATGCCGAGCGCATGGAAGCGGCGATCGAGGACCCCTATGTCCTCATCACCGACAAGAAGATCAGCAGCGCCCAGGACATCGTCCCGACGTTGGAGAAGCTGGTTCAGATCGGCAAGCGCGACGTGGTGATCGTTGCCGAGGATGTGGACGGCGAAGCGCTGGCCACGTTGGTGCTCAACAAGCTGCGCGGCATGGTCAACGCCCTCGCCGTCAAGGCGCCGGGCTTCGGTGACCGCCGCAAGGCAATGCTCCAGGATATCGCGATCCTGACCGGCGGCCAAGTCATCACCGAGGAATTGGGCCGCAAGCTGGAGAGCGTCAAACTGGAAGACCTCGGCCGCGCCGACCGCATCGTCAGCACCAAGGATGAGACCACCATTGTCGGCGGCGCCGGTGCTGCCTCGGCTATCAAGGGGCGCATCGAGCAGATTCGCGCCGAGATCGACGCCAGCACCAGCGACTACGACCGTGAGAAGCTGCAGGAGCGCCTGGCCAAGCTGGCCGGTGGTGTGGCCATCATCCGCGTCGGCGCCGCCACCGAGACCGAGCTCAAGGAAAAGAAGCATCGCGTCGAGGACGCGCTGAGCGCAACCCGTGCTGCCGTGGAAGAAGGCATCGTGCCGGGCGGCGGTGTGGCGCTGATCAACGCCATCCCGGCGCTGAACAACGTCAGCCTGGAAGGCGATGCCGCCACCGGCCTGCGCATTCTGCGCCGCGCCCTCGAGGAACCCATGCGCATGATTGCCACGAACGCCGGTCTGGACGGCGCCGTGGTGATCGAGAAGGTGCGCACGCTGCACAGTGACGGTAAGTTGACCACCGGCTACGATGTGATCAGCAACGACTACGTCGATATGCTGAAGGCTGGCATCATCGACCCCGTCAAGGTCACGCGCAGCGCGGTCGAAAATGCGGCCTCCATTGCCGCCATGATTCTCACCACCTCCGCCCTCGTCTGCGACATCCCGGAAGAGAAGCCGGCGATGCCCGCAGGCGGCGGCGGCGACATGGGCATGGGCATGTAAGCTCGACCTGCCCGGAACAGAGACGGGGTGCTCGCAGGAGCACCCCGTTTTATTTGGCGGCGGCTGGCGGCGTCTGAAGCGGAGACGCCATGCTCATTCGGTTTTGGCCAGCCGGAAGGAACGCAGCCGCGCTTCACCCGGCGTAGCATCCTTCCCTGTGCCTTCGAACTGCTCAATGCGCTGGATGCCCTTGCGGTCGAGGACGATCAGCGTCCGCTCGCTGGCCATGCTGCCATCCTCGCCGGCAAAGACCGACACCAAGTTCAGATGATAGGTGCGGTGGCAGCGGACAGTACGTACCTTGTCGCCTGTGAGCATGAGACGTTCTTCGTACGGATCGTCCATCTTGCGCAGGAAGGGGCGGAGATCAAAACGCATGATGTCGTTGATGGCTTTGATCTCGACACCATCTGCGGAGAGATACGCAAAGGCATCCTTGCGCAGAGTCACGAGCTTGGCATACAGGAGCACAGTTTCCACGTGGCCGACAAAGGTTGGCTCATCATGGGGGCCGGCGCCGCGCGTTGCAGTCACCGCAGCCGGGATCGACTCTGTCTTCAGGTAGGCCACCTTCTCTCGCACATTGCCCAGTTGGCGTCGTCCGTCCTGCGTCTCGATCACAGTGCGATAGTCGTACAGGCGC
>CAIRNL010000189.1 GCA_903879975.1 uncultured Chloroflexota bacterium
ATCGACACGACGGCGCAGACAGTCGGTGAGGCGCTACGTCGCAGCGGTGTGATTCTGTACCTGGGTGATCGCGTGCAGCCCAGCCTGGGCAGTGCTGTGAGCGCCAACTTGAACGTCTACATCCAGCGGAGCATCCCTGTTTCGTTGCAGGTGGACGGCCGTGTCGTCAAGACGCGCACGCGCGCTGAGACAGTGGGGGATGCGTTGAGTGACCTTGGTGTCGTCGTGTCGGGTCAGGATCGTGTTGAGCCGCCCCTGGAGACTGAACTGTACGACAACATCAAGATCGGAGTCACGCGGGTGAGCGAAGATGTCACGATCGAAGAGGAGATTGCGCCCTTCGAGACCGTCTATATCGCCGATTCCAGCCTGTCCATCGACACACAGGAAGTGCTGGCGCCGGGCGCCGAAGGCATCACGCGTACCCGCTACCGCGAACGATATGAAAACAACGAATTGGTTGGTACGACGCTGGAAGATCGCTGGCTGGCGCAGGACCCAGCCGACCGCCGTATTGCCTATGGGCAGCGCATCGAACCAAAGACAGAGACCCTGCCAGACGGCACCGTGATCACCTACTGGCGCAAAATAAAGATGCTGGCCACCAGTTACACGGCGGCTTCGGCGGGTGGGAACCGCACGCGCACCGGTGACGTTGTGCGCCAGGGTATTGTGGCGGTCGACCCGCGTCTGATCCCACTGCGCTCGCAGGTCTACGTGCCCGGCTATGGTATGGGTGATGCGCTGGACACGGGCGGCGGCATCATCTCGCGGCGCATCGATCTTGCCTTTGAGGATGCCAACTATGTTTCATGGCGCCGCTGGGTGGACGTCTACCTGCTGTGGCCTCCTCCTGCCTACGATGACATCACCTGGGTCGTGCCAAACTACCCACCGGTGCCGCAATAGAACAACGGATTCGCATGACCCAATCGTCGTTGCGCCAACTGTCGGGGCGCATAGCTTTTCCACTGCTGTCGATCATAGTGCTTTTCGGCTTCGGGCTACGCGTCTGGAACCTGAACTTTGATCGCGGCATTGGCAGCCACCCTGATGAGCGCAGCACCGCCTGTTTCTATGCGCCAACCATTGCGTTGCCCGCCAATTGGGAGCAATTCAGCGATCCGCAGCGCAGTCCCATGAACCCGTTATGGGACCTTCAGCAGCAACACCCGCGCAGTTTTACCTACGGCCACCTGCCACTGTACATGGGTGTCCTGATGGGCGATCTGTTTCATGCGCTTGCACCCGTCGCCGATGCAATCGGCGTTGCAGATGACACTGTTGAACTGATGCAGCGCGCTGACAGTGCGTGTGATGCGATTGCCGTTGCTGGGCGTTTCACCATTGCGCTGCTCGACACGCTGACGATCTTTCTGCTCTATCTGCTGGGCAGCCGTATCATGGGGCGTGCGGGCGGACTGCTTGCAGCGTTTTTTTATGCCTTCAGCGCGCAGGCGATTCAACTCAGCCATTTCTTTGCGATGGATCCGGCCAGCACCACCTTCACCGTGCTGGCTGTGCTTGGCGGTGTGAGCTTCATCGAGCGGCGCAAGCTGTGGATGGCACTGCTCACCGGTGCGGCCTGTGGCCTGGCGATCGCATCCAAGTTCAGTGCGCTGCCGGTGCTGGGCGTGCCGCTCGTAGCAGCGATTCTCATGGTCTGGCGTGCGATGCAGGAGGGTCGGTCGGCCGGCCGGCCGCTAGACGGGCGCGTGCCCTTTGTGGCTGTGGCAGCTCTGGCCGTAGCCTGGGGCGCAGCCTTTGCTGCCTTTTTTGTAACCAGCCCCTATGCGGTGCTGGATTGGGAGAATTTTTCGCGTGCTGTGCTCGTCGAGCA
This sequence comes from uncultured Chloroflexota bacterium, assembly GCA_903879975.1. Lineage (GTDB taxonomy): Bacteria > Chloroflexota > Anaerolineae > Caldilineales > Caldilineaceae > Caldilinea. The sequence continues at coordinate 1,841 of CAIRNL010000189.1, forward strand.
GGGGATGATGGTGCGTGGCGTCGCCGATTTTCCCTTCACGCGCCAATATCGCAACACGATGCCCTATCTCTATTTTATCCAGCAGCAGGTGCAGTGGGGGCTTGGCTGGGCGCTCGGTCTGGTGGCTGCTGCGGGTACGCTCTATGCGATTGTTGAACTGCTTCGAGCGCTGTTGCGTTTTTTCGCCACGTGGATCGTGTTGAGCCGGCAGACGGCTACGCTGCGCTGGCCGTCAGATGCACAGATGGCGAATCTCGTGGTGTGGAGCTGGGTGCTACCCTATTTCGCCATCACGGGCGCCTTTCTTGCTAAGTTCAACCGCTACATGAGCCCGCTGCTGCCCTTCGTTCTGCTGTGGAGTGCGTGGCTGATTGTTGTGCTGTGGCGCGCAGGGGTGAGAGGTGAAGGGCAACAGTCCAGGCGCTGGGCCGGCCTCTACCGCTCCGCCGCGCTCCTCCTGGCCACGCTGGGCGTCGCCGGTGGTCTTCTCTGGTCGCTGGCCTATGTCAACGGGGTCTACCACCGCGAACACACGTGGATTACAGCCAGCCGTTGGATCTATAAGAACGTGCCGAGCGGCTCGATCATTCTGTGGGAACTATGGGACGATCCGTTGCCCAAGAGCATTCCTGGCGAGCCGGGCATGGACATGTACAGCACCGGTCTTTCGAACATCGACTGGAGTCCGTATGAAGAGGACACTGCCGACAAGTTCGAGATCATGAAGCAGAAGCTGCGCGAGGCGGATTACGTTGTCTACAGTTCCAAACGCATCTACGACAGCGTCGATGAACTGCCGCAGCGCTACCCCATGACGAACCTTTACTATGCGGCCATGCGCGACGGACGCCTTGGCTTCGAGTTGGCGCAGGAGGTGACGTCGCCGCCGCGCCTCTTCGGTATCCTCTTTGATGACCGCCACGCCGACGAGAGTTTCAGTCTTTACGACCACCCGCAGGTGAGCATCTTCCGGAAGGCACGCGATTTGAGCGATGCCGAATATGATGCGCTCTTCCAGCGCATCTGGGAAGAGGCTATCCCTGGCTATCGTGGGAAGGATTCGCCGCTCAGCCCTCTGCTCAACGCACTGGGACTCGGTAGCCAGCCAGGCAGCGAGACCCGTGGCCTGATCAGCCGAGTGATCGCCCTGCTGGGCGCCGGCGGGATGACGCCTGCCACGCCGCCGGCGCCCAGCGAACGTGCTGCGTTGACCTTCGATGTGCCGATCCAGCAGCTACCCCTCGTCGACAACTATCGCTGGAACACGTTCGCCAGTGAGAATACGATCCTTGCCGTCGTCTGGTGGTGGCTGGTGCTGGCGCTCCTGGGCTGGCTCGTCTGGCCGATTGCCTTTGTCATCTTTCGGCCACTGCGCGATGCCGGCTATTTTTTGAGCCGGACGCTGGGGTGGCTGCTGGGCGGCTGGTTGCTCTGGGTGCTCGTCAGCGCTGGCCTGCTGCGCAATACCGTACTCTTTGCCTGGCTGTCGGTCGTTGGATTGGCTATCTTGGGGGGCGGTCTCGCCTTCTCCCGTCGGGGCGAGCTTGTCGCCTATCTGCGCAGCAACTGGAAGCTGCTGCTGGCTGGTGAGTCCGTCTTCACGTTGGCCTATCTAGTTTTTATCGGCGTGCGCCTACACAATCCTGATGTGTGGCAACCGTGGTTTGGCGGCGAGAAGCAGATGGAGTTCGCTTTTCTCAACGGCATTCTGCGCAGCCCGACTTTTCCGCCGGTCAACCCACACTTTGCTGGCGGCTATATCAACTACTACTATTTCGGCCTCTATTTGGTTGCATACCTGATCAAGCTGACTGGCATCTATGCCGAGGTCGCCTTCAATCTCACCATCGCCATGCTCTTTGCATTGACGGTGGTGAACGTCTTTGCGGTGGCGTATTCTGCGGTGGCGAACTATCTGCCGGTCGGCGCGGCGCGCGCCGAGAGTGAAGATCGAAGCAGACAGCCATTGGCGTGGAAGGTTGGGTTGGGTTCGGCGCTTTTGGCGCCGCTATACGTCACTGTGCTGGGCAATCTCGACGGTTTTGCCCAGCTTGTGCGCGCGCTGGCCACGCTCGATCCGACGTCTTTTGCGTCGGCAATCCCAGGCCTGAAGCCGCTGGTCGATGCTGCTGCCGGCTTCCGGCTGGTTGCTACGACTGGCGCTACGTTGCCCCCGTATGATTTCTGGGCGCCGAGCCGCGTCCTGGAGTCGACCATCAACGAGTTCCCTTACTGGAGCTTCCTCTTTGCCGACCTGCATCCACACATCATCGGCATCCCACTGTCGGCCATGTTCCTGGCACTGACGCTTGTCCTGCTGGAGAATGCCCGCACAGATTGGCGGCGGCGCTGGCGCTATGGTGTGGGTCTCCTCGCCACCTTTGCCCTCTTCCTCGGTGCGCTCGCCAGTGTCAACCTTTGGGAACTGCCGACCTATCTAGGGCTTGGTGTGTTGACCTTTCTGGTGAGCCAGTTTCGTGGCAGAGGGCGTATCGACTGGCTGGTAACGCTGGGCGCTGTTGTGCTCTATGCGGCCGGCGCCTACCTGCTTTTTTGGCCTTTCTTCAGCCACTACGTCAACGTAGGGGCCAGCGGTGTGGGGCTGGTACGCGAGCCAGACCCGGGCGGCCGCTGGCTGCTGATCTGGGGCTTCTTCCTCTTTGTGTTGGCGAGCTGGATTCTTTTTTTGATGGCGCAGCCGGCGCGAGCAGCATTTTTCGGGGGGGAGCGGATCAAGGCGGCTGGCATCGAGCGCGCTGCCAGCCTCTTGCTGCGTCGTTACAATGATTTGCCGCGTGCGCTGCATCTCCATCACCTGCTCGTGGCGCAGCCGAGCTTCGTCTATTTGGTGTTGCTTGCCCTGCCAGTGGCTACACTGCTGTTGGCACTGCTTGCTTTCCTGGCTGGGTGGAGTGTGATGGCGCTCTGCCTGGCCTTCCTCGGCATGGCGGTGGTGCTGCTGTGGCGGCGCGGCCAGGCGGCGGACAACGGCAGCAGCCTAGCCGCCGCGCTAACGGCGACCGGCCTGGCGATTCTGGCCGGCACGCAGGTCTTCTATCTCAAGGACTTTCTTGACGGCAGCGACTACTATCGCATGAACACGCTGTTCAAGTTTTTTAGCCAGGTTTGGGTCATCTGGGGCGTGGCAGCGGCGGTTGCAACCCCGCGCCTGCTCAATCGGTTTTTTCCTGGTGCAGGGGCGCGGCTGCACCCCTTGCGCTGGCGTCATGCGTGGGGTGTCGGCTTTGCGGTGCTGCTCATCGCCAGCCTGGCCTACCCGATCTGGGGTACGCCGTCCCGTTTGGATCAGCGTATGCCCGGGTGGCGTCCGGAGATTGGCACGCTCAACGGTCTCGATTTCATGCGGGAAGGTTCCTACGCCTGGCCGGATTTCAACAATGTCTTTGAGCTGCGCTACGAATGGGAAGCCCTGCAGTGGTTGTTGCAAAATGTGCGCGGGAATGCAGTGATTCTTGAATCGTCGGAGGTAGAATACTACCGTGCCTGGGGCACGCGTATGGCGAGCAACACGGGGTTGAGCGGGCTGAAGGGGATGCATGAGCAGGAGCAGCGCTATGCCGAGGAGGTAGGCTACCGCGATGGCCTACATCGTGAACTGTGGAGTACGCCGGATATTGCCCGGACACAGCAGATAATGGGTGAAGTGGGTGTGGATCTGGTGTATGTGGGTCAACTCGAGCGCTACCTCCATCCTGAGGGTGTGCAGAAGTTCTCGACCATGGCCGAGTTGGGCTTGCTTGTGCCCATTTACGGCAATGAGCGCGTGACGATTTACGGGGTGCCGGGGCGCCTGCAACAGCAGGCCGACGGCATCTACATTCCGAGTTGAGAGACTTTTGACTGTGACGTTGATAGGTCAATTCCTGGCCGTCTACCTGGTTGTGCAGTTGATGGCGCTCGTCGCGTTCCCACTGGCGGCGCGCTTTTTTGCCGCGTTGCCCGATCGTGGCTTCGCCTTTGCGCGCCTGCTCGGGATCTTGCTGACTGGGTACATTTTCTGGTTGGGCTACAGCTTCGGCATCTTGCGGAATGAGATAGGCGGGGCCTGGCTGGCGTTCGCTCTTGTTGCGGCCATCAGTGCGGTCGCCTGGTGGTTGCGGCGGCCCTCTGCCAGCAGTGCAGCAGCAGATTCGGGTGCTGCTGGCGAGGCGCCCCGGGGCGCGCCTCGTTGGTCTCCCTTGCCTTCCTGGCGCTACATCTTGATTTTCGAGTTGCTTTTCGTGGTGGCCTTCGCTGCCTGGGCCTGGGTGCGCGCCCACGACCCTGCTGCCGACCACACTGAACAGCCCATGGATTTGATGTTCATGAACAGCATCCGTGCCAGCCTGGTCTACCCGCCGCAGGATGCCTGGCTGGCTGGCCACTCCATCAGCTACTACTATTTTGGCTATTGGCTGCTGAACATGGTTGGCCTCATGGCAGGCCAGTCGCCGGCTGTCACGTACAACCTGGGCCAGGCATGCTGGTATGGCCTGTTGCTCTCTGGCGCGTTTGGGCTGAGTTATAATCTGTTGGCAGTGGGCCGGCGCTTCTGGCCGGCTGTGGCTGGCGGTTTCGTTGGGGCGCTGTTGGTTGGCATGGCCGCCAATCTCCAAGGCCTGCTGGAGTGGCTGTATGCCAATGGGGTTGACGTCACCTGGCTGGCGAACCTGTTGGGCGTGCGCGGCTTTCCACAGGAGGCTGCCGTCACCAACCAGTGGCATGTCGGCTTCGGCTGGTGGTGGTGGCGTGCCAGCCGTGTGCTGGCGGATACCAGCCTGCGCGGCGATCACATCGAGGTGATCGATGAGTTCCCGGCTTTCAGTTACATTCTTGGTGACAACCATCCGCACGTAACGGCGATGCCATTTGTCCTGCTGGCCATCGGCGCTGCACTGGCGATTTTTCTGCATCGTCCGGCGCCGGATCGCAGCGTTCGCTGGTGGGATCGCCTGCGTGGGGCAGTTCCGCTAGGCGCCGGCGGCTACGTCCTGCTCTCGGTGATGACTGGCTCGCTGCTCTTCGTCAACACATGGGATTATCCACCCTACTGGCTACTCGTTGTGGCTGTGCTGGCAGCGGTATTGCTGCGGCCGGTCGGACCGGTGTGGGTAACGCCGGCTCACAGCGGAGTGCCGGACTCATCGGTGCCGGCCGATGGAGCGGCAGCGGCCGAGCGTCCGCGCATCCTGCCGGCGTTCGGTATGGCTGCGCTGGCAGGTGTTGGATTGCCAGTTGCCTCCTTTGTGCTCTACCTGCCTTATTTTCTCACTGCACAGAGCCAGGCCAGTGGACTCATCCCCAATTTGTTTCATCCAACGCGCTTTTCGCAGTTCGTCGCCATGTTCGCCACGGCCCTTCTGCTGCTCACTGCGCTGCTTTTGTCGGCGTGGCCCATCATTCGTCCCAAAGCGCGCACGGTGGGTGCCATGTTTGGCGTGACGGTGCTGCTGCCTGCTGCGCTGCTCGCGCTGGCCGGAGTGTTTGCGGGCACGACAGAGGCTGGACGCACCCTGCTGGCTGGTGTGGCCCTGCCCGATGGGGCAACGTCGCACGTGCCTTCTATGGTCGAGCGGTGGAGCAGCCAGCCCTTCACCTTTCTGGTTGTGGGCATGCTGACTGCGTTCGTGCTGGCGTTGGTGTGGGGCGCTTTGTTTTCGTCGCAGATCAACGACAGCTCAAGTACGCTGCTCTTTACACTGATGCTGGCGGCGATTGGCCTGGGGCTGGTGCTGACGCCGGAGGTTGTCTACCTGCGCGACAACTTTGGCTGGCGCATGAACACGATCTTCAAGTTTTACTACCAGGCCTGGCTGCTTTTTGGGATTGCCGGTGCCTACACGATCGTCACAGCGTTGGCGCGCGCGCGCGGGCGGGGCATCGTGCCGGCGTTCCTGAGCGCGGTCGCGTTGGTGCTTGCCGCTGCATCGACGGTCTATCTGGTGACTGGGGCGTACAGCAAAGCCAATGGCTTTGCCGGCGAGCCAACCTTCGATGCCACCGCCTATCTGGCGCGCGTTGCGCCGGCTGAGTACGGCGCCGTCGCATGGATTGCTGCCAACACCCGGCCCGACGATGTGGTGGTCGAGGGCAAGGGCCGGCCCTACAGCGCGGAGACGAATCGTATCAGCACGATGACCGGCCGGCCGGCGCCCCTTGGCTGGGACGGCCATGAGGCGCAATGGCGCGGCCGCGCCTACGCTGCGATGGCTGCCGGCCGGCCTGAGGCGCTCAAGGCTATCTATGGCGGCACGACACCTGGCCAACTGCTCTCGATTTTGGCAGACCTGAACGCGAGCTACATCTATGTGGGACCTTCGGAGCGCAGCCAGTATGGTCTGACGCCCGCTGCCGAGCGCAGCCTCTTCGCGCAGTTGGAATTGGTGTATGAGAACCGTGACGTGCGCATCTACCGGGTGCCGTCAACGTTACCGAAAGCAAGTGATACAAAGCCATGACACAGAGCTTTTCGTCTGCCGGGGCGTTCCCGGCACGTCAGGCGACTCAAGTCCTGACGGTTGAGCATCTTTTGTACGCAGCGATCCTGCTGGCGGCGATTGGCGTCCGGTTCGTAGGGCTGGCCGACGCCCCGCTGGCGCCTGACGAAAGTGCAGCATCGTGGTCTGCCTGGCTGGCTGCTACGCAGACGACCGTGGCCGGTGCACCTGTGCCGGCCAGCGCGTTGCTGTATGGGATGCAGTCGCTGCTTTTCTGGATTGCTGGCAGCAGTGATTTTCTGGCGAGGGTCGTCCCGGCACTGGCGAGCACAGCGATGGTCGTGCTGCCTTGGTTCTGGCGAGCATGGCTAGGGCGCTGGGCGGCGCTGACCGTAGCGTTGCTCTTTGCCGTCGATCCCTGGCTGACTGCCTGGGGCCGGCGTGCCGACGGGAGTGCGCTGGCGATCCTGCTCGGCTTGTTGGCGATCACGGCGATCTGGCATTGGCGTTATGCGCCGACGGCAGCGGGTTCTCGGCGCTGGGTGTGTACGGGGGCTGTTGCGTTGGGACTGTTGTTGGCCAGCGGGCCGCTGGCATGGGGCATGCTGCCCATTGTGCTGATCTTTGCGGCAGTCTACGTCTGGTCGGGTGGTGGCCACTCGGACGGGCAGCGTGTGCAGGCGAACTCACTGATCTGGTTTGGCATTGGCCTGGCCTTGGGAGCAACCGGTCTTGCGTTGCGTCCTGAAGCGGTGGGAGCGCTGAGCACAAGCATCTCGGCATGGTTTACCACTTTGGCTGGCGAAGCTGTCAACCCCGCAGCGTGGCCCTTTGTGCGTCTTGTGCTCGATCAGCCATTGCTCGCCTTGTTCGGACCGATTGGCCTTGTTCTGCTGACGCTCGATGCAAGGCGCCGCAACTTGAGTGCGCTGGCGCTGGTGGTGTGGCTGTGGCTGGCATGGGCGCTGTTGACCTGGCTGTTGCCAGGGCGTCAGCCGGCCGTGCTACCGTTTGCCGGGCTGCCGCTGGCCATCAGCACCGGCTATCTGGCCGGGCGTGTCGCCGAAGAGAGCGCTGCTGGACTGACTTCACTGGAACTGTTTGCGCTCCTCGCCATCCAGATTGTGCTTGCGGTGGCGGGCGCCATCTGGCTCGTGGCGTTGGTCGATAGCCAGGTTGTGAGCGACCAGCCCTGGTTTGCAGGTTTCATCATTATCGTCCTTGCCGTCATCGTCTGGGTAATGTACGGCTTTTGGGCGGGCTGGGCGCGCATGGCGCGGCTGGCCTTCTATTTCTATGGCGTGTTATTGTTGATGCTGACGGTGCGCAGCACCTGGCAGTTGAACCAGGTGCACGGTCTCATGCAACCTGACGGTTTCTGGCCGGCTAGCACGAGCCCTGAACTGCGCCTGCTGGTAGAGGATGTGGAACGGCTGAGCAGCGCGCGGCGCGGCGATCCGAACCAGGCAGATGTTCTTGTCGTCTACGATGTGGCGCCGGACCCAGTCATGGGCTGGTATCTGCGCGACATGCGTGCCCTGGAACACGTGCGGGGTATAGATGCAAGCACCTTTCAGGCGCAGGAGTTCGCTGCCCGGGATGCACTGCGCTGGCCGCTCATTGTGGCGCCGACCACACGCAACGATGCGCTCGTCCTACCGAATCCCTATATTGGTAGCGACTACGGCGATGTGGTGATGTGGGATATCGCGATGTTACCGCAGCTGCCCACCGACGATGCAGCGCCTGATGCGCAGGATGCACAGCGTAGGTGGAGTGCCTACCGACGTCCACTGTTGCGCTGGTTCATGTATCGCAAAATTGAGGAACCGCCCACCGTCCAGTCGGTGACACTGTGGGCGGCGCGCTAGAAAAGGGTTGAAAGATGGCACAGACAATCGGCACCTTAGACGGTGCGCCTGCAGAGATCGCCCGGCGGAGCTGGCTGGATCGCCCGTTCTCGTCGGTCGTTGCGCTCAGTTGGGAGGCAATCGTGTGGGCCGGCATCCTGATTGCCGGCGTTGTCACGCGTTTCTACGATCTTGGCGTACGCGCCATGAGCCACGACGAGAGCCTGCATGCGCTTTACTCCTACTATTTGTACACCAACGGCAACTACGACCACAACCCCATGATGCATGGCCCGTTTCTCTTCCATGCCAATACCTTGATGTACTTTCTTTTTGGCGACAACGATTTTACGGCGCGTATTGTGCCTGCGCTCTTTGGCATCGGCACGTTGGCGATGATCTATGCGTTGCGTTCCTATCTTGGGCGCACCGGCGCAATCGTGGCGGCGATCCTGGTGTTGGCGAGCCCTAGCCTGCTTTTCCACTCGCGCTACATCCGCAACGACATCTACATCGCCTTCGACACACTTGTGTGGGTTTACGGCGCCTTTCGCTATCTGGACACGCGCAAGTTCCGCTATCTGGTCATCATGATGCTGGGCATGGCGTTGGGCTTTATCGCCAAGGAAGTCCACTTCATCCATGGTGCGATCATCGGTGCATTCTTTGGCGGACTGGCGCTATGGCAGTTGATCGGCGGTGTGCGCACCGCCATTGTGGCTGCGCCGTTGGCGGTGGGCGGTGCGTTCTGGTGGGTGTTGCACGAGATGAAGAACGATTTCGTCGGCATGATCGGACTTGGCGCGATGCTACTGGTTGCAGCCGGTCTGGCGGTTTATTTCTTACGTGCTCACTGGAACGAAATCCGGCGTAACGCTGCGGCCGATCTGGCCGTCATCATGGCGACGCTCGTGTTGCCTTTCCTGTCGCCCTTCCTTTTTGTCTTCACCGGCGGTGACCCGACCGTTTTCACTTCGTCGGCCGATTACACGAATCAGGACATGATTGTTCGGCTGTCCATCATGGTGGCGGTGTGTGTTGCGGCAGCGGTGGGGCTGGCCGTGCTGTGGTTCGGTTTTCGACATGAGGATGACGAACAGGTGCGTTGGCGCCCGCACCTCCTGCAGTGGGCGATCCTCATGGGGGGGTTCTGGCTGATCCAGATTGTCCTTTTCACCACTTTCTTTACCAATACGGTCAATGGATTGGCTACTGGCATTGTCGGCAGCCTGGGATACTGGCTGGCACAGCAGGGCGTCAAGCGCGGTAGCCAGCCGGTGTACTACTATGCGCTCATCGGCTGGCTCTACGAGTTTCTGCCTGCACTGCTCAGCATCGGCGGGTTGGCGACTGTCCTCTACAATTTGGTCATCAGCCCGGTGCGCCATCTCAAATGGGAACCGGTCGTTGCCGGCGACCTGCCACCGTCCACAGTGCACGAAACGCAGGTGGGCATGGCTGGAGCACACGCTGGTGTCGCTGCTCCGGTGGCAAATCCAATCAACGCCACGATGTTGTCCACAGCAGCCTTCGCTGCAGCAGACGAGACGCGCAACCATCGTGTACTCTTCGCTATCTTTGGCGTCTGGTGGGTCATCGGCAGCTGGATTGCCTATTCTGTTGCGGGTGAGAAAATGCCGTGGCTGCTGGTGCATATTGCCCTGCCGATGTGCGTTCTGGGCGGCTGGTGGCTTGGCTACCTGCTGCGCCGCATCGAATGGTGCAACGCCGGGCGCGAGCGCACGTGGTTACTCACCCTCGTTGTTCCGGCTCTTCTGATCATCGGTCTGATCATCATGACCGTATTGTCGGGCGATGCCGGTGTCGAGTCAAGCGGAGCTGGCCGTGCCCTGCAATGGCTGTTGATCTTCGGCGCACTGGGCGCCGTCCTTTTCGGCGGCGCTTACGGGGTGCTGCGCAGCGGGTTCCAGGCGGGGATGCGCCTGCTGGCGGTAGGGCTGGCCGGCATGCTGCTGCTGTTGACGATTCGCACCAGCTTCACCCTCACCTACATCAACTATGACATGGCCACCGAGTATCTTGTCTACGCGCACGGGAGCCCGGACATCAAGCGGGCGCTGACCGAGTTGGACACGATCAGTGAGCGCACGGTCGGCGGCCGCAATATTGTTGTCGCCTATGACAATGACAGTGCATGGCCTTTTAGCTGGTACATGCGTCTCTATCCCAATGCCAAGTATTACGGTGAATCGCCGACCCCGGATGCGATGGCCGCGCCGGTGGTCATTGTTGGGCCGGCCAACCGTGCCAAGGTCGAGCCCTACATGGCGCGTGACTACGTCAAGCGCACCTATCGGCGCATCTGGTGGCCGGAGATGGACTACTTCGATCTGACGCCCGACCGGGTGTGGGGGGCCATCAGCGATCCGGCTCAGCGCGAGCGCATCTTCGACATCGTGGCCTTCCGGAAGTATCGCGATCCGCAGAACTTGAGCCAGTTTCGCGATCTGTCCAAGTGGCCCTACCAGAGCGAGTTCGACATGTATGTGCGCCGCGACCTGGCGTCACAGATCTGGGATCTGGCCGTTGTGCCCATAGCCGCAACCGCGCAGAGCAATGTGCCGGTCATCGAGCCCGGCCAGGTGCGGAGCATTGCTGCCAGCGCCATCTACAACGGTGTGTACGATGGCCTGCCTCTTTTTGCGCCGCGCGCTGTGGCCGTTGGCGCGAACGGCGCGCGTGTCATCGCCGATACGAGCAATCACCGCGTCGTCGTCGTCGACGGTGCGGGCGCCGAAGTGCGCACCTTTGGCAGCCACTGCAACCTCACCGACCCCACGGGCACGCCCTGCGTCGATCCGGACGGAGATGGCCCGCTGGTGTTGGGCGACGGCCAGTTCTTTGAACCTTGGGGGGTGGCAGTCGATCCTGCTGGCCAGATCTATGTGGCCGACACATGGAATGGCCGTATCCAGGTCTTTGACGCCGAAGGGCGTTTCCTGCGCAAATGGGGTGTCTTCGCCACCACCAACGGCGAATTGGGGGATGCCATGTCGCTCTTCGGCCCGCGCGGCATTGCCATCGATCTCGATGGCAACCTGTTGGTGGCGGATACTGGCAACAAACGTATCATCCGCTTCTCGCCAGCTGGGGAGATGCTCGGTCAGATTGGCGGTGGCGGCGTCATAGCCGGCCGCTTTGAGGAGCCGACTGATGTCAAAGTGGACCCGACCGACGGCACGATCGTGGTGGCCGATGCGTGGAACGGTCGCATACAGCGCTTCTCGCCATCGCTCGAATATACCGGTGAGTTTGCCGTACCTGGCTGGGCTGGGCGCGATGTCTTCCAAAAGCCATCTCTGACCGTGGCTCGCGACGGCGCCATCTACGCGACGGATCCGGCGACGGCGCTCATCATGGTCTTCCACCGAGACGGCACGGTGAGAGCTGTCTTTGGCGGGCCGGGCACGGATACCGGCCGGCTGGGGTTGCCGAACGGCATTGCCAGCGACCTGGCAGCCGGCCAGATCATTGTCGCTGACGGCGGGAGCAGCCGCGTTATGATCTTCCCGGAAATTCTGGAGTGAGTATGGTTCGCAGCGGTACGCGGAGGTGTGCCGCTGCCCCTCGGTCATGCTGATGGAACGGACCGGACTTCGCCCGTTTTTGCTCGGCATTGTCGCCGTGGCGCTGGCCTGGCTGGGCCAGCGCAGCCTGCCTGCCGGCCTGGCCTTCGATACCTGGCTCTTTTTTGGCGCTGCAGCCGTGCTCTTCCTGATGGCGTTCTGGCCAGCGCGTTTTGACTCTTTGTTACCGCTGCCGGCGCGTGGTGGTGGCGTGCGCATGGTGGAGGTATGGAGTGTCCGTGTAGCGGCCGGCCTGATTGCAATTGCTTTGCTGCTCACCCTCCATGCTGCCCAGCAGTTTCACGACCTGGAACCCTTTGCGCCGGCTGCATGGTGGTGGCACCTGGCTGCGATCGGCAGCGTACTGGGCGGCGCGTTCCTGCTCGACCGCGGGATGCGCCTGCGTACAGC
>CAIRNL010000190.1 GCA_903879975.1 uncultured Chloroflexota bacterium
ACCTTATTTTCGCCACAATTGACCAAAGTCTGAGCAGTGCCTTGGCAGTACCTTACTCGTTGTCGCCGGCTATGGGAAATCTGAATGCGGGCGCGTTCTACTCGTCTTATCTGATTTTTGACGAGTTCCATCTCTTTCCGCAATCGGGCGAAGATGGCGCTGAGGGTGCGATGACGACTACGCTAGCACTGCTGATGAACTTAAAAGGTGTCGTGCCGTTTGTATTGATGACTGCAACTTTTTCCAGCACGATGCTTCAGGAGCTGGCAAGTATGCTGGACGCTGAGATTGTCCAAGTGCCACCGGAGGAATACCTGGCAATCGCGTCTGGAAATGGTCGGCAGGCGCGCAGCAGAAGATATCAAATACACGATGACGAAATGTCAGCGCAAGCTATTCTCATGGCACACTCCACGCGCACCATCGCCATCTGCAACCAAGTGCAGCGCGCTCAAAATCTCTTTGAGACTCTGCAGCGGCTTGCTGGGGATGATGTGACAGTTGTTCTCTTGCACAGTCGATTCACGCAGGAAGATCGACGTACCAAAGAAGAATTGATCAGGCGTGAGTTTGGCAGAGAAGGGACAGAGCGTCAGCTGGCGAGTATCATCTTGGTGGCGACGCAGGTCATCGAAGTAGGACTAGATGTTACATGCGAGAACCTACACACAGAGATTGCACCGGCAAACGCAGTGTTTCAACGGGCAGGGCGCTGTGCGCGCTATCCCGGTGAACAAGGTGTTGTCCATGTTTACAACGCGCCGTTGCAGCAGACACGCAATGGAGAAATGCGCCGCGACTATCTACCCTATCCGGCACCGGTCTCAAAGAAAACATGGGAAAGCCTCCAATGCCGTGATGGACAGATTCTCGACTTCGTTGACGAGCAGGCAGTGATCGATGAGGTGCATACCGATGCAGACCGCAAACTGCTTGCTGCTATGCAACGGCAGCAAGGATTGCTTAGACAGGAAATCGAGGATGCCATGCGCGGTGAAAGGGAATACCGCTCAAAGCTGATTCGACGCATCGACAATATTACTGTGTTGGCGGCTGCAAACCCCAGTGAGATTGGAGATCCATTTAAGGCACAGGGATTTGGCCTTTGGCGCGGCACCGTGAAGGGTCTGTTAAAGACGTTGGAAGAGTATGCGCAAGATTGGCAACCTGACGATGATGACGCGAACTGGTTGATGAAACTGCCTGATACCAACATGCCTAATCTTGACGATTCCACACAATCCATCGAGTACAGGTGGCTTGACGTCAACAATGCCAGGATGCTCGACGGCACGACAGTGGTGCTGGTCAACAGCATATTTTGTGCCTACAACAGCCAGGTAGGGTTTCGCGTTGTAGCGCCGGAACAGGGTGGATGGGCATCGCCGCCTGGTGAGCGGAAACGACGAAACAGCCAGGATCGATATAGCTATCGGTTGGAAAGCTACGCTGAGCACATCGCTGCGATGCTGGAAGTCTATCGACAGCACTTTGCTAAAGACTATGCCTATGTGCAGGGACAGATAGCTGAGCGGTGGAACCTACCGCCAGATGCTCTTGATCGAGCTGTGCGGCTGGCAATTGCGTTGCATGATGTCGCCAAGATGGACGAGCGCTGGCAGCGATGGGTTCGATTGTACCAAAAAGCAATCGGTGAAGAAATCACTGACCCTACCTACATGGCCGTTCACACGAACTGGGCACCTGACAATCTGGTTCATAAAGATGCGAAAAAAGAAGCAGATCGACTATGCAGCCGCCCGCATCATGCAGCAGAAGGAGCGGTGGCCGGCGCGCGCATCATAGCGGCACTGACAGGGATTCCTGGATTGGGCTACGCCGCAATGACAGCAATTGCGCGTCACCATAATGCCAGTACAGACTCTTTCGCTGATTATCGCCTGCACAGTGCAGCAGGTACAACCGCAGCAGATGCACTCATTGCAGCAGGGTTTGCATCGCCAGCGGAGAAGCTAATCGCAACAAAACCAGCGATCCGTCTTGATCAGGTGTTGAGACTAGGAGATTTCCGCCAGACACTGCTCTACTTTTGGATCGTGCGAATGCTACGCCTGTGTGATGGAATGTCACAGGCATAACGAAAAGACATAGCGAGTCGGCTTGATGGAAGTATCCACTGGTGGATCGAAAATGCAAGCCTACAAACTCTCATATTTTTCAGTACTCACTCCAGAGTCGTCCATGAAACATTACCAGAAATGAAGTAGTGATGCAATCGTGACGCTTGCCCGCAATCGATGGCTATACCAACCTGGAGGTTGCAGAACCAGAGAGTGTGAAAACTGTGAAACTCGTCCTCTTGACAAGCACGGAGTGGTATGCTATTGTGTTGACAGAAAATAATCCCATATGTAGTTTGTAGTAATAAAAATTACGTGAGGTTACAAATCATGCAATCCATTCGTCAACTATTCGTCCCGAAGGAGACTGGCACCTTGCCAGATGCGTTGCTGACGTTCGGCCTTGCCAGCTTGGTCGCTGAAATCTCACGTCAGATGGCAGGCCAGGATCGAGTTATCATCGAAGATGCTGGCGCTTGGTATGTGATTGACACCGGCATCGATTTCCAACTCGGCTGGCTTGAAGTCGTGGCACCCTTTGAGCAGGCACCCTATGTATCAAGCACCAAACAACCCGTACCGGAAGATCTACGGGGTGAAGTTCGCGAGCGAGATGTGGATGAGGAATGGGAAAAATTTCGCCGCTATCAGGCACTCAGAAAGCAACTGAGTGACGCCAAACTAACCGGGCTGGCAGCGGACCAGCAACTTGCCGATGCCAAACCTGAGGCTGACTGGACAATCGTCACTTATCTCGGCGATTATCGGATGCAGGTTCAGGCCAATCACAATACTCTGATCGAGCAGTGGCGGCGCTGTGAACAGCCCATACTTGGCTACAATCTGCGCGCAATATTCGACCTCTTTGGTTCCCCTCTGGTGGATCGAGATGCCGTCGTTGCGCGGTGGAAGAAGGCCACTAAAGGCGCCGCGTTGATGGATCATCCAACAGCTTCCCAGGTATTCAATCCGCATATGGGCAAAGGCCAGAATCGGGCGAAAGCCAACGGATTAGCGATTGGCAATGAAAAAAGTTTCTGGTTGCTCGAATACTTGAAGGCAATCGGCCTGTGGGTAGCTGCTGCGCCGCGCAACGCAACGAATGCCGACATGCGCAAGACATATATTCTCACACCAAGACGGCTACAACTTGCAGCGCATCGCCAGATCTTCGCCCGCTTTCGGGATCGGCTTTGGAACAATTCATCGATCAAGTTGGACATCACAGCTGCTCTGCTCTACACCGAAATCGTGCTTGAGTACAGTGTAGAGCAGGAGGACTTGGGCCTGTTTGGCGGTGGATCGATACAAAATCTTGTAGCCGGCATGGATGTTGCCAGCTACCTGTTGCTCAGCCAGAATTCATACACCCTGATGAATCTGGCTGCGCTGGGTGTGCCAGATTGGGCACCCCAAATTGTCTCATTCGATCAGGTCGATCTCTTCAAGCATGTGATCGATGAGCATCTGGACCGGATACAGGCGATCGATGAAGAAAGGAGCGAAGGTGCCGCTCTATTGCAGAAGTATCGTGACTTTGTAGCTGGTGGCCAGTTGAGCGCGTTCTTCGACTTTACCGCCGGCTACAGTAGCTATTTGACCAGTGCCATCGAGCGCAGCAATTTCTATGTCAGACCGTTTACCGAGAACAACCTGAGGAGGTTACTAGCAATGAAAGATCCAAAATTATCTCCGATTCTGGAGAACCAAGGCTTCCGCAACGTGGCCGAAGCCATTCGGCGCAGCACAGTCATTCCCCAATATATTGGGCGCAAGGCCAGTTCCTTCGATGTGCGTTATGGGCTTGGACAAGACTTAAAACGCAAGAGCCAGTATGCTGACGACTTCATTCAGGCGCTTTCTGATTTCATGCATAGCTACAACGAAGAAAACGCCCGCATCCATGAGCGCACCAAGGGAAAGTCGCGACGCAGAGCCATTACGACCGAGGATATCGCCAATGTAGTTACACTGATCGATGAGTACGGGCCACAGACAATTTGCAACTTGCTGGTCGCCTTCGGATATGCCCGTGATCCGAAGGAAAAGGATGAGGAATTGACCGAGTCTAGTACGGTAGCCACTGCCGCAGTCGGATAATCAACTGCTCTGAGAATCAAACATTCATCCAACAACCCTGAGGAAACTTCTTATCATGACGACCATTTACAACCTTTCAATCGCTGCCCAGGCTACTCTCAACCTCCACTCGCTCAACAATGAGGGCGGTGAAGGCAATCAGATACAGACGCGGATGGTCAACATCGTGGGCGAAGATGGGCGACTCTACAGCGTCAACGCCATCAGCGGCGACATGCTCAAGCACATCCAGGCAGAACACCTCTACGAGATCAGCCGCGATCAAGGGTTGCCGCTATGCGCAGCCTGCCAACAGTTCGATCCAAACCGCATGTCAGCCGATGAGAGCTTCCGTACCTGGCTCAAGAAAGAGAAACGAACACCGATTCAGGTGGTCGATCGTCTGCTGACCTGCACACTAGATGACGTTGAGGGCAACCTGATCACTGAGGGGCAATCTACACCGCGCAAGAGCGTCATTGAGTTCGGTTGGGCAGTCGGTTTGCCCGATACAGTCACGACGGAGCAATACTTCCACGTCAAGTACGACCCAGACCGTAAAGAGATTCCCAGTGACAAGACCGAACGAGAAGGCAACCTTGGGCAGGCAATCTTTCATCGCCCTGCCAACAGTGGACAATATGCGATTGTCTGCAATGTCGAGGCACAGCGGATCGGCTATAACGACATCAGCCAGAAGTACACAATTCCAGCAAACGAGCGCAAGCAGCGATTTTCTGCTGTGCTGCAAAGTCTAGCGTATACCTTTATGCAACCTAACGGCGCAATGCGCAACACCCAGAATCCCCACATCGTCGACGTGCATGGTGCGATTGCCTACAGTACTGGCCCAGCGCCGGCGCCACTCTTGAGTCCACTCAACCGCAACTTTGAGGATCAGATGGAAGCGATTGCAGCGTCGCTGAACACGCTTCATGCTGGACGGCTGGCAGTCGAACGTTTTGCATCTTTGGCCGAATTGGTGGCGATTTTCACACGGTTGATCGCCGAAGGTGACGTATACACGCCGAAAGTGTAGGTGGTGCATGTGGTATGTAGCAACGTATCTACCCGTGAGCCTGGTCTCACTGAAACTGGCGACTGCCACCTCTACCGGTGGGAAAGCCTTACTCCTGCCTACACCATATGCCTTCAAGATGGCATTGCTGAATGTCATCATCGAAGATGGTGGGGTTGATGCGGGCATATCTGTCTGGGACATCCTTCGAGATTCCAAAATTGCGATCCGGGGACCGAAATGGATTGCTGTCAACAACACGTTTACGAAGGTGCTCAAGCCCAAAAAGGAGAAGCCTCAATTCGATGCCGAGACAGGCCTGACACGCGGTATGATCCGTACGATAGCATTTCGTGAGTACGTACAGTGGCAGGGAGAGTTCCAGATTGCGGTTCACGTCACCAACGATGACCTGCCGTGGCCGCGCTGGTTAGCACGAGTCAACTATCTTGGCAAGCGTGGTGGATTTGTGCAGGTAATTGAGACTCCGTCAAAGGTGGAACACCTCAATGATGGATTTATCGACCTGACTTCTACTGCCTTGGGTTTCAGCCTGTTCGGCACGATGCAGATCATGGACGATTGTGCGCCGGGGCTAACCTTTGGTCAAGTCAACATCTACTCTGATGAGCGAGTGAGCCGTGTACTGAGGCACTTATCGGTGCCCTATCAGGTGGTAAGCAGCAGTCGTGGCTACACGCTATATCAGAGATTGGACTGACGCTCGGCAAGTATAGACACTCAGGATTTTGTCAGTACCGTTTTGATTTCGGCAGTACTTCTTATACACCCTGCCATCCAAGAGCCGATGAACACTTCCCTATCAACACAAGTTGAGGCGATCCCGCTCACTGCCTATCACTTGCGCTTCACCGTGATAGCCGAGACCCCAATTGCGTTTCACGACTTCAAAGGCAGCGCTCTGCGCGGAGCAATAGCAGGATACCTCAAACGCACCTACTGCCCTGAATGGCGCGCCAGCAAGACCGATCCGCTGCACCAAGCGCTATGCCCTGTCTGCCAGTTGTTGAGTTACGAACTGACACCAGAAGAGGGTGGCGACGTCCGCCGCCCCTTCGCTCTCCAACCACCTCTAGGCGATCAGAACGCATTTGAGCCGGGCGAGTCGTTCAACTTCGGGCTGACACTCTTTAGCAGCCAACTAGCGTACCTGCCCTACCTCGTGCTTGCCGTGCGGGCTGTGGGCGAGGATGGAATCGGGATCGTTGTTGCCAACCAGCGGCGCGGGCGCTTCCAGTTGGGACGAATCAATGCAGTGAATGCATTGACCGGCGAGAGCAAGACTCTATGGGTGCCCGGCGCAGCCACGGTACAAACAGCGACGCTACCCGTAACACACGAACAGGTCATGGCATCTGCCACATCCTGGTGCGAGCACCTGGGTCGCCATGAAAACCTGCTGACGGTTGACTTTTTGACCCCGCTCCGACTCATCCAGTCGGAGCACACGGTCAAGACCCCGGCCTTCTTCCCGCTGGCAAAGCAGGTTGCGCTGCGCGTCCTCGACCTATGCGCCCAGCACGGCGGCGGCCGGCCAGATGTTGTTCTCAAGCGTGATCTCTATCCATCAGCCGACACTGTTACGCTGCTGCATGACCAAACCCAATGGTGGGATGTCACCGGCTATTCCGGACGGCTGGCGCGTGCACAGAATTTGGGTGGGTTGATCGGACAGGCCACCTACCATACGCGGACATGGGAGTCGCTGTTGCCCTGGCTGGTCTGGGGAGAAATCGTGCAGGTGGGCAAGAATGTGGTCAAAGGATGCGGCGTCTATCGGCTGCGAATACAGGAATAATCTGTGCAGTCATTGGGTTGACGAGAGTTCATAGGTGGGCAATTCGGATTGGGTACTTTCCTGCCACAATCTCACCACCAACATCAACAAGGAGGAGTAGCGTGGCAATTGTCCAACACTTGATTGTCGACGAATATGGCAGCTTTGTCGGTAAAAAAAGCGAACGGCTGAGCGTGACATGCCAAGGCGAGAAACGGCTGGAGGCACCGATCATGCACCTGGAAACGGTGCTCATCACAGGTAGAGGCATCGGACTCAGCAGCGATGCAGTTGCCGCCTGTGCCGAGGCTGGCATTCCAATCCACTTTCTAGATACAACCGGGCATCCCGTTGGCAGTTTGTACAGTGCTACGCTGACTGCAACTATTCAGACGCGCCGTGCCCAGCTGCAGGCACGTGATAGCGGCAGGGGGCTGGCATTTGCCAAAGGGATTGCTACAGGCAAGATTCGCAACCAAAGCAATCTTCTGAAGTACCTGTCGAAAAATCGTCGCGAGAAGCAGCCGGAGGTCTACAGCGAAGTGCGCCTCCTCGCAGACGAGGTGCTCGATCACTTGGCTGAATTGGAACGCTGTGCTGGAGAAACAGTAGATGACTGCCGTGGGGTACTACTGTCGATCGAAGGACGTGCGGCACAAAAGTACTGGTCTGGGGTAAAACGTCTTTTTCTGACCGAAGTGGATTGGCCAGGACGGCGCACACAAGGTGCAGATGATGCCGTCAACGCTGCGTTGAACTACGGCTATGGAATTCTCTATGGCCAGATTGAGCGGGCGTTGGTGCTAGCTGGTCTCGATCCCTATGCAGGCTTTCTGCACGTGGATCGCCCAGGTAAGGCAAGCTTGGTCTTTGACCTGGTAGAGGAGTTTCGCCAAACTGTGGTGGATCGCACCATCATTGCTATTTTCAATCGCGCCATGGCCGTCGAATTAGACGAACACAGGCGGCTGACCGAAACGGCGCGGCGCAGTATTGCCGAGAAAGTGTTGGCACGCCTTGACGGCGCAGAGCCTTATGAAGGCAAACGTTATGCGTTGCGCAGCATTATCCAAATGCAAGCTCGCCACCTGGCAACTTTCTTGCGCGGGGAACGTGCAACCTACGAGCCGTTTGTTTCATCTTGGTAAGGCAAAGCCAATGAAGTGCTTGTTACTCTACGACATTCCAGACGACAAAATTCGGACGAAGATCGCTGACTTCTGTCTTG
Organism: uncultured Chloroflexota bacterium; assembly: GCA_903879975.1. Taxonomy (GTDB): domain Bacteria; phylum Chloroflexota; class Anaerolineae; order Caldilineales; family Caldilineaceae; genus Caldilinea. The sequence goes on from CAIRNL010000190.1 coordinate 8,205, forward strand.
ATTACGGCCTGGACCGGATTCAATACAGCGCCTTTCTAGGGGATTTGAGCAGTAACCATCAGGAGGAATTGATGCTTAAACTGAGCAGACGGCTTGGCAAAGCGCCAGGTCGCATTGACATGTTTCCGATTTGCCGGGAGGACTGGCGCGGGCGTATCTGTATCGAGCAGCACAGTGAAGAAACAAGATCGGAGCAGGGATCATGAAGACGATCTCCTCTAGCGAAGAGAATGCACAGCACCAGAGTGAAGACCGATGGTTGCTGCGCGTGACGGACCTCAAACAGTATGCGTATTGCCCGCGCATCGTATTCTTTGATCGCTGCCTACCTGGGATGCGGCCGACTACCTTCAAAATGCAACATGGTATTGAGGCACAGGATCGCATTGAGACGCTTGAAAAACGGCGCAGCCTGCATGAATATGGCATCGCACAAGGAACGCGCCACTTCAATGTTGGCCTGACGTCTCATCAGATGAGCTGCACGGCACAAGTTGACCTGGTCGTGGAGTATGATATCGGTGGCAAGCGAACGCTGCTCCCGGTCGACTTCAAAATGAGTCGGAGCGAACCGGGGCGCCACTTCAAGCTGCAGTTAGCCTGTTACGGCATGTTGCTTGAAGAGTTGTGGCACGCGCCAGCCCCGGAGGGGATTATTTATCTGATTCCCGTGAAGCGAGCGGTACGCGTGGCGCTAGATGCACGGTTGCGCCGTGATGCAACACGCATGCTGGCTGACATCCGGGTAATGATCGATCGGGAGCAAATGCCACCGCCGACACCACAGCGTAGCCGATGTATCGATTGCGAGGCTCGGCGTTTTTGCAATGACGTGTTTTGAGGGGGGGGTGGATGCCCCTCTTCGCAAACCTACCTGTCGCTCTTGGTCAATGGGAAGACCGGGCTAGGAATTAGTCCGTTGTTGTGTGCGTCATCCAGAGAAAATGGGTGCATCGGTCCCATCGCAAACCCTGGCCAGATTGACACAAGCAACGATTTGAGAACATTTGACCAGCCGACTTGCAACAACAGACAGATAGCGCGCGCACAGAGCTCGATCTATGGGCATAGGAGCGGAGGAATGAGTGATTCAGGTCAAAAACATCAAATCATAGAGCTAAAAATTCGGCGGGAACAACAAACGATCCAGCAGAGTGGATACTGAAACTGAATGGCTTGTGATGGATCGCCGACGGCGATGAGGAACAACAAACGATCCAGCAGAGTGGATACTGAAACTTTGCGCTTTGGCGTCAAATGGCCGACGGTGCGTTGGAACAACAAACGATCCAGCAGAGTGGATACTGAAACTGCCCGATGGCGGCCGTGGCCACGGCCGCGTCGGAGGAACAACAAACGATCCAGCAGAGTGGATACTGAAACAAATGGAAACCGATACTATTGGGAGTTAGGGTACGGGCGGAACAACAAACGATCCAGCAGAGTGGATACTGAAACGTGCAGGGCGCTGCTACCACGATAGCCGCCTGTTTGGAACAACAAACGATCCAGCAGAGTGGATACTGAAACTCTGCATTTACCGGCTTGGGACGGTCGCCATGCGGGAACAACAAACGATCCAGCAGAGTGGATACTGAAACATTCGTGCGCCGGCAGTGATGCCAGCGCACGGCTCAGGAACAACAAACGATCCAGCAGAGTGGATACTGAAACGACCAAGCGACTGGCCGAGTCACTCGGCGTCCAGTGGGAACAACAAACGATCCAGCAGAGTGGATACTGAAACCGACGTGGTGATCGACCTGCGCGGGGCAGACCTGCGGAACAACAAACGATCCAGCAGAGTGGATACTGAAACCGGCGGTTGCTGTGGCCATGACCTCGCCAGGGTCTTGGAACAACAAACGATCCAGCAGAGTGGATACTGAAACACACAAACAGATTCGTGGTCAATCTCTAGCAGCAAGGAACAACAAACGATCCAGCAGAGTGGATACTGAAACTACGCTGCCCGATGGCCCGTAGCCGGCCGCCCAGCGGAACAACAAACGATCCAGCAGAGTGGATACTGAAACGAGAGCCGTTGGAGGCGGCTGGACGTGATGGGTTGGAACAACAAACGATCCAGCAGAGTGGATACTGAAACTCTCAGGTCAGCCTTGCTAAGGTCAACCTTGCTCAGGGGAACAACAAACGATCCAGCAGAGTGGATACTGAAACTCCACAAGCTATGAAGCCATCTATTTTCAACGATAGGAACAACAAACGATCCAGCAGAGTGGATACTGAAACTTCAGGCGGCCGCAAACGCGGCCGCCGCCACACGGGGAACAACAAACGATCCAGCAGAGTGGATACTGAAACTTGGTACGCACCTGGCGGTGCTGCCATGACGGATATGGAACAACAAACGATCCAGCAGAGTGGATACTGAAACACCGCGCCGGTCGATAAATGTATCCATATCCGTGCGGAACAACAAACGATCCAGCAGAGTGGATACTGAAACTGTGAACCGTAAAGAGCTGATCGACATGCTGGTAAGGAACAACAAACGATCCAGCAGAGTGGATACTGAAACATTGTGCAAAACGAACGTTTGGGGCGCTTGTGGCGGAACAACAAACGATCCAGCAGAGTGGATACTGAAACTAACCTCGGTCACGGCATTCCATGAGCTCGTGTTGGAACAACAAACGATCCAGCAGAGTGGATACTGAAACACACCACGACGATAAACATGCCTCTTGCATTCTTTGGAACAACAAACGATCCAGCAGAGTGGATACTGAAACGAGGATATGGCCGCGGCGACGTTCCCGAGTTTGCCGGGGAACAACAAACGATCCAGCAGAGTGGATACTGAAACCCGCACTGGAGGTGAGTGAGCTGTGGACATCTCCGGAACAACAAACGATCCAGCAGAGTGGATACTGAAACATGACGCCGCCAGGCCATTGCAATGGTAGCCAGCGGGAACAACAAACGATCCAGCAGAGTGGATACTGAAACGCCGGCTGCCTGCTCGAACAGTACCGGCCGACGCTGGAACAACAAACGATCCAGCAGAGTGGATACTGAAACGCGTCAACCTATGGACGCTCACGTCCGCAGAGTCTGGAACAACAAACGATCCAGCAGAGTGGATACTGAAACAAAGCAACGGTTTTACCGTTCTTCCCGAAGAACTGGAACATCAAACGATCCAGCAGAGTGGATCCTGAAACATTG
>CAIRNL010000191.1 GCA_903879975.1 uncultured Chloroflexota bacterium
CCTGCCTACGTGCGCAACATCGGTGTCGAACCGCTCGATGTGATCGGCATCGAACGTGGCACGTTCGTCACTCAGTTCAGCCGGCCTATGGACACTGCGCAGATGCCGTCGGTGACCTTTGCCACAGCCAATCGCGGCCAGTGGCGCACATTTACGGCTGTCGACGGATTACCTGCCGACAATGTGCGCGCTGCCACCATCGATCTCAACGGTATGGCTTGGTTTGGCACCGACGGCGGCGCAGCGGCCTACATCAACGACCGCTGGCAGCAGATCACGGCCGCCAGCGGTCTGCCGCACAGTCAGGTCAACGCCGTGGCAGCCGACCTGGATGGGAGCATGTGGTTTGGCACACCAGCCGGTGCTGCGATGTTGATCGCCGGTCTGTGGACGACCTACGATATGGCTGGCGGAGAGTTGCCTGCAGATGAAGTGCTGTCACTGGCTGTGGATGCCCACCGCGCCAAGTGGATCGGCACGACCAACGGCGTTGCCTGGTTCGACGGTGCAACCTGGATGACCTATACCCAGGCAACTTCTGGCCTGCCGTCCAATCAGGTAGTGACGATCGCACCGGCCCCCGACGGTTCACTCTGGTTTGGGACGCCGGCGGGAGCCGCACGCTATGACGGCCTGGGCTGGACCTCATACAGCACGGCCAATGCCGGGTTGCCAGCCAATTATATCCAGACGATTACGGTTGCGCCGGATGGGGTGGCGTGGTTTGGCACAGACGCAGGTCTGGCGCGCTACGACGGCGCCACGTGGACGATCTACACCGATACGCTCGGTTCGGTCGGCGTGAATGTGCACAGCCTGGCGGTCGATGTCAACAACGTATTGTGGGTAGGCACCGCCAACGGCCTGGCCAGCTACGATGGCGTCACCTGGCAGCAGTATCCGCAGCTTGGCGACCTGCGCGCACTGGCCGCAGACCCGTGGGGACGCAAATGGGCAGGGCTGGCCGGCACCGGCGTCGGTCTCTACCACGACAGCCCCGACTATGCCGCCCTCGTCGATGCCGGCTGGCGCGACGCCAAAACCTATGCAGCAGGCTATGATTTCACCGCCATAATTCTCAAAGGCCCCTACACGCTCACCGTCGGCAGCGCTGTCGGCGGCGATGGTCTACCCACAGTTGCGAGTCGTGACACCGTTTTCCAGATGGACTACGCCAGTGCTGTGACCGATTATACGCCTCCTGTCAGACCTCAAGTGAGCGCCAGTAGCAGCGGCACTTTGAGTTCGCTGGGTGTGGAAATGAACGCCAACGACGCCGATTCTGCTGTGACTGCCTATCGCTATGCCATCGGCACGCAGTCCACCCTGCGCGATGTGGTGGACTGGACACCCGTCACTGGCACATCGGCTGCAGCCAGTGATGGCACCATTCGAATCACACGCGATGGGTTGACACTCATCCCTGGACAGCTCTATTTCGTGCAAGTGCAGGCGCAGAACAGCACCGGTCTGTGGAGCCAGGCCGGCGTGAGCAATCCAATTGTGGCTGGTGAGGTGCTCCAGCCGCCGCCGTTACCCGACACTGCACAGAGGCTTTATCTGCCAACTGTGTTGTCCCATCGATGACGATTGTCAGTAGCCAGTTCTCTCGATATGGTTTTTTTCATCGGAGGAATCCAGAGGATTCGTATGAAACACGCTAAAACACGTTCTTGTTGGCGCACTGGCTGGGCCGGTACGACGGCTGTGACGCTGCTGATCGGTCTGGCGGTATTTGCGCTCACCTTCTCGGCGACGCAGGCGCAGCCGCTGACGCCCGCCGTCGAACCGGTCGTCGCTTCGACCGAACCGTATATCGAATATGCACCCAACACGTTGCTGCTCAAGCTCAAGCCGGGTGTGTCGCTGGCGAACGGACAGGTCGACGCCGCCAGCTCAGGCGTGGCCAGCAGCGCTGCGTCACTCAGCACCCTGCTGTCCGCACTGGGTGCGACGTCTGCAGAGCCGGTCTTTGACACAGGCGTCACAAACGCGGCGCAGGCCAGGCACATCAGCGCCGGGCTGGAACGAATTTTCCGGGTACAGTGGACCTCCACCGTCCCGGTCCAGCATGCCGTGGCAGCGCTGGCCGCCGACGCTGCGGTCGAGTATGCCGAGCCAGATTACATTGCACGGGCTGCGCTGACACCAAACGATCCCGAATATACCGCTCAGTGGGCGCTGCCCAAGATCGCTGCGCCGGCAGCATGGGATACAACGACTGGTGCCGAGAGTGTGGTAATTGCTATCATTGACTCTGGCGTGGACGCAACGCATCCTGACCTGGCCGGCCAACGGTGGGTGAACGATGATCCCGTCGATGGCGTCGACAATGATCTCAACGGCAAGGTGGATGATCGGCATGGCTGGAACCTGATCGCCAACAACAACGATCTGGACGATCCGAACGGGCACGGATCGCAGGTGGGCGGTGTGGCCGGCGCCGTTGCCAACAACGGCGTCGGTGTGGCAGGCATCTGCTGGGGCTGCAAGTTGATGTTCGTCAACGCCATGCAGGCCAACAATTCCGCCAACTACTCCGATATTGCAGCGGCTGTGCAGTACGCTGCTTCCAACGGTGCCCAGGTCATCAACCTGTCACTTGGCGGTTATGCGGACTCGGCTGCGCTGCGCGATGCCATCGCCGAAGCGGCGACCACCGCTGTAATTGTGGCGGGTGCCGGCAACGATGACAGCAGCAATCCCTTCTACCCAGCCGCCTACCCGCAGGTACTGGCTGTGGCAGCCACCGATCCCAATGACCAAAAGGCGATCTTCTCCAACTACGGCGCCTGGGTCGATGTGAGCGCACCGGGCAAGGACATCCGCACGACGACGGTGGGCGGTTATGCCACCGACAGCGGTACGAGCCTGGCCAGCCCCCTGGTTGCTGGCCTGGCCGGCCTGATCAAAAGCAAAAATCCCACCTGGACGGCGGAACAGGTCAAGTGGCAGGTGCTCAACACGGCTGTCTCGATCGACGCACTCAACCCGACACGCGCTGGGCAGCTGGGCAAAGGACGCATCGACGCGGCTGCGGCTCTGGCAACTGCACCGCAGCCGCGTGCTGTGGTAGAGAGCTATGCCGTCGATGGCCAGGTCGGTGTGCGCCCAGCGCCAGGTCAGACCTTCCAGCTTGTGCTCGGTGTGCGCAACCTCTGGCTGTCCGGCCTGGCGCTGCAAGGGACGCTGGCCAGCAGTGACCCGTATGTCACCATCACCGACTCTGCTGGCACATTGGGCGACATTGCGCCGGCCCAACTGGGCAGCAACAGCGGCGATCCTTTTGTCGTGGCTCTGAATGGCGCAACCCCCTACAACTATGCGCCTCAGTTCACACTCACACTCAGCGGCGCTGGCGGCTACAGCCTGGCCGTGCCTTTTACAATCCAGGTGCGCAGCGCCGTCGAGACGCTGGGCAACACCCTCTACAGTGTCGACACCACCTGGACGAGCGACAAGAGCTACGTGCTCAACGGCACGGTCATTGTCAACCCGGGTGTCACACTCACAATTCAGCCGGGCACGGTGATCAAGGGCAACCCCGCTAAATTCATTCGCGTGGACGGCACGCTGGTCGCGCGCGGTACGGCAGAGCGGCCGATTCTCTTTACAACTAATTCGATCACCAACGCAGCATGGAGCGGGATTCGCTTTGCAGACACAGCGGTCGACGCCAGCTATGATGCCGCCGGCAGCTATGTGGCGGGCAGCGTGCTCCAGCATGTGCAGATCAGTTATGCTGAGACTGCCGCCAGCCTGGGCACGCGCGCACCATACATTGCCGATTCCACCTTCCGCAACAACGGTACAAGTATCCAGATTGGCAACAACAACAACGGCGGATCCCCTCGGATTGAACGGAACGAATTTGGGGGGGGTGGCAGTGTTGCAACGATGCCGGGTTCTCTGGGCAGCGCCATCACCCTGAACGGCGGCCAGCCGCTGATCCAGCAAAATACCCTGAAGGGCGCTTGGGGCGGCATATCGGGCAGCGGCAGCCCCAGAATCCTCAACAACGTGTTCCAGGACAACAGCGGCACCGCTATCAGTATCAATAACGGGCCCAATTACGGGGCGCCGGTGATTCGCGACAATGTGATCGTCGGCAACGGCGGCGGTATTTCTGCTGCCGGCCTGCAACAGGTAGCTATCGAACACAACTTGATAGCAGACAACGGCGCCAGCTGTGCCATGCCGCCCTGCACTGGCAGCGGTGCAGCCGTTGCGCTGGACGTCCAGTCGAGTGGCTTCAGCCAGTCTAGTCCAGCGCTGGCCTACCACCCAGGCCGCAACGAATATCTTGCCGTCTGGGTAGAAAGTGGTGGATCGTCATCTGTCAAAATACTGCGGCTGACGGCGGATGGAGCGCCGCTAGGCGACGAAACCGCTGTGTCTGATGCCTCGGTTGGTATGTATATTGGTCAAGCAAAAGTAGTCTATCAGTCAGCGCAGGATCGCTATTTGGTTGTGTGGGCTGCCATGAACGGCGTGCAGGGCAGATTTATCACCGCCGATGGGCAGATCAGCGGGAATATCTTGTCTGTCTCGGCCGTAACTTCCCCCGGTGCAGTGCGAGTCAGCTACCTGCCCACAACCGACAGCTTTCTCGTGGCCTATCAAGCCCAGGGCAACAATCCATGTTGTGCGCAGACAATATCCGTCCAAAGGCTGACATCCGCAGGGGTGCCGGACGGCAGCGCTGTCGTGATCGGCGTTGAGATGGGGATGGGGTCCAGCGATTATCTAGGCGATATGGCCGCTGACGCCGGCGGCAGCAAGGCGCTTGTCACCCTTAATTCAGGTGCGTGGTATTATCGCACCTACGGCGCGTGGGTTGAACCGGCGACGCAGGCGGTCACTGCGACCGTGCTGGCTGAGTACAACAGCACTTCCTACGCTCGTCGGCCTGCCGCTGCGTTCGGCGCCGGCGCTAACCGCTACGTTGTCGTGTGGGAGCAGACCCGCAGCTATAATGAATGGAGCGATCCACGTTTTCTGCTCGCGATGCCCGTCAATGCCGACGGGACGCTGCCGATCAGCCCCACGGTGATCTTCTCCGACACTGGGCAGGCACAGTACCCAAACCTTGTCTATGGCAGCACACCCAATGAATTTCTGGCAACCTGGGCCTACAATCCTCAGCCAGGCACGATGCCCGGAATGGGTGCTTCTGTGGCATACAGGCTCTATGCGCAGCGGTTGAGCAGCAACGGCGCGGTGTCAGGTGCGCCGATCCTGGTCTCATCCCCACTGACAACGACCCCTGGACAGTCCATCAACATGATCGATTCAGCTGCTGCCTACAACAGCCAGCGCAACGAGTACCTGGTCGCCTGGTCTGACAATCGCACAGGCACGTCAGGCCTCTGGGCGCAGCGGCTCAGCGCCACCGGCCAACTGCTCGACAACGCCTGGACCTCCGTCGACGAGACCAACCCTGCCAACAACTTCCGTATCAGCCAGCCCCGCGGCCTTCGTTACAACACCATCATCCACAACAGCGGCAACGGCATCCAGCTCGGTGGGCAGGCGGCAGCCTCGGTTGTGATCGCCAACAACAACCTTTTCGGCAACGGCACCTACGATCTCTACCTGGCCGGTGGGCAGGCGGGTACGCAGAACTTTACCGTCGACGCCGCCAGCAACTTTTGGAACATCGACGCCAGCCAGATTCCCAACCGCATCCGCGACTGCACCTTCGACGACAACGGCTGCGGCACAGCCAGTTCCACCGTGGGCAGGGTCATCTATACCCTGCCGCTGGCGAACCCGGAACAGGAGGCGCCGGCGTTCGCGCGCAGCGCTGCTGTCAACGACGGCACAGTGGGGCGAGAACGCGGCACGCTCACAATCGACTTTAGCCGGCCAATGTCGGTGACGGCGCTGCCTGCCGCCAGTTTTCACGACGCCCGTCGCGGGACGACACAGCAGGTCATCTCGGATACGACAGCCACCATCGGGCAGGATGTCCTCGGACGCCTGTGGTTTGGCCTCAACACCATGTACGGCGGCGGCGTACGCATGTTTAACGGACGCCAGTGGACCTCCTACACAACTGCCTCTGGGCTGGGCAGCAACGCCGTCCGCTCGGTCTATGGGGCAGCGGCAGGTGACGTCTGGTTTGGACACGATTTTGATGCGCAGGGTGCAGTGTTGAGCCAGCTGCAGGGGGCAACCTGGATCACGTATACCCCAGCTGCGGTGCCGGCATTAGGAGGAGGAGCGGTCTACGCCATCGGCCAGGACAACCAGGGGGCCATGTGGTTTGGAACGCCGAGCGGCGCCGTCCGCTACGATGGCACTGCGTGGCGCCTCTTCACCACCGCTGACGGTTTGTCTGAAAATTATGTATCTCAGATTGTGCGTGACGGGCAGGGGCGGATGTGGTTTTCGCTGATGGTCGGCGGCTTGAGCGTCTTCGATGGCGTCACCTGGACGCAGCACACTGCCGGCACTGGCATGCGCACAAACCCGCTTGGCGGCCTTTACGCGGACAGCCAGGGGCGTGTCTGGACGGGGCTGTCGTTCAGCACGGCGAGCAATCGCCCGTATCTGGCGATGTACGACGGCGCCGGCTGGCAGTACTTTGGTTCAGCCGAAACTGGGGGCCGACTCAACTGCGA
>CAIRNL010000192.1 GCA_903879975.1 uncultured Chloroflexota bacterium
CCGGGGCAGCGCATGACGAATCCCCATCACCTGCCAACAGAGAAGCTGGATGGGTTGTTCGTCGACCGCCCCCTCTGTCAGACTACAGCGGATGCCATCGGACCGGCTGCCGCCCAGGTTGTCCGGCAGTTGCTGGCAGACCCGGTAGTCGAGCGGTTGCCTACCGTGCGCCGCCTGCTCAAGCTGCGCCAGAACTATGATGACGCACGCATCGAAGCGGCCTGCCACCGCGCCTTGCGCTTTGGTGATCCGACCTACGGCACGGTGAAGCGCATTCTGGAAACGGGCCAGGAACAGGCGCCGCTCAATCAGCCACCGGTCATCCCTGCGCCAGCACACACCTTCCAGCGCACACCGGCCGACCTCTTTGGCGAACAGGTGGGAGGCATCCGATGGAACTGATGCACCAACTCACCCCCAAACTCAAGCAGTTGCGCCTCTCCGGCGTGCTGGAGACGTTGGATGTGCGCCACCGGCAGGCCATCGACAGCCAGTGGACCCATATCGAGTTCCTTGCTCGCCTGCTCGAAGATGAGGTCGAACGCCGCGCCCAGAAGCAACTGGCCTTGCGCACGCGCCGTGCCACGGTCAACACGGCCAAGACGCTGGAGAATTATGACTTCACCTTCAATCCGACTGTCAAACGAGCGCAGGTGCTCCAGTTGGCGAGTTGCGACTACATTCGGCAGAAGCAGAATGTCCTCGTCTGCGGTCCTACCGGCGTAGGGAAGAGCCACCTGGCCCAGGCGTTGGGCCATGAGGCACTGCGCCAGGGCTTCGACGTGCTCTTTGTCAATGCCCACAAAATGCTCCAGCATCTCTACGGTGGCCGCGCTGACGGTTCACTCGACAAGCGGATGCAGGTCTACCTGCGCCCTGACCTGCTGATTCTGGATGACTTCGGCCTCAAGCCGCTGGCGCCGCCGGCGCCGGAAGACCTCTATGATGTCATCAATGAGCGCTATGAGCGCGGCAGCATCATGCTCACCAGCAACCGCGCCCCAGCCGAATGGCCTGACCTCTTCGGCAACCCGTTGTTGGCATCCGCTGGTCTCGACCGGCTCACGCACTATGCGGAGATGATCGTCATCACCGGCCAGAGTTTCCGCGCCCAGGGGCGTGTCCGCCTGGAACAGGGGGTGCTCAGCGCCTGACCATGCCGGGAGCCATCGCAGCCAGACTGCGCTCCAGCTCAGGAATCAAAGAGCAGGGGTGTCCTGCTCCCATCACCCCTCTGCCATCGCACCGGCAGCGTAGCACACGGGGCAGTCTGGTCAAGGGTCGAGATGAACCGGAATCTGACTGACCAGGAAAACTGCCCCCGGTCAGTCAGATTCCGGCCCTTGACCAGACTGCTGCCCGTGTGCTCCTTGCCCGGTAGCGATGGCGAGGGATGACGAGAGCAGGGAAGGCAAAGCATGCGATGCTGGCGCATCCAGTCGATACATCACACAATGTTCGCCAAGCTGTGTTCAGGGTCAACAAACCATGACCCTAGGGGGAGTCTCGCCGTGCTGATTGTGACAACGAATCACGCTGTCAAAAGTGGTGCAGTGTTGCTGCAAAGTCACCGATCTTGCGATGGCGCGCTGCGCAGCAAAAGTGGTGCAGCGTTGCTGCAAATTCGTGGTGCAGTTGTGGGTGCAAATTGACACTTTTTATGCCACACCTGGACTAATGGAGAAATTTGGCAGTAATCGGGTGCGAGACACGCCGATTGCCGAAAATATCATCGTTGGGCTAGCTGTAGGCGCAGCTGCTACTGGTCTGCGCCCGGTACCAGAAATTATGTTTGCTGATTTCTTAGCCTACGCGATGGATCCTATCGCCAATCAAATGGCAAAGATGCGTTATATGTCAGGTGGTCAAGTCACGCTGCCGATTACCATCCGTACCGCTTCAGGCGCTGGTTTACGTGCCGCTGCCCAGCACTCGCAGAGCCTTCATCCCTGGTTCATGAATTTACCGGGCGTTAAAGTCGTAATGCCTTCTACCCCAGCAGATGCAAAGGGATTGCTCAAAAGTAGTATCCGAGATCATAACCCCGTCATCTTTTTCGAACACAAAGGCTTGTACAACTTGAAAGGCGATGTGCCTGAAGACGAGTATTTGATTCCCCTAGGTAAAGCGGACATTAAACGCTTAGGAACCGATGCGACAATTATCGCGGTACAGTGGATGGTACATGAGGCGCTCAAGGCAGCCGAGGAGTTGGCTACACGCGGCATTTCAGTTGAAGTTCTCGATCTGCGCACTTTGAGTCCGATAGATCGCACTGCTATCTCTGCCTCCGTCTGTTTTTGATATTCTAAAAGGGAACCACCGAGCGAGGTTTTGATATTCGAAAAGGGGACCACCTGAAACAGTGCTCCGCTACGATGAATCGACAAGATTCAAAGAAAGCGGAGGGAAAG
>CAIRNL010000193.1 GCA_903879975.1 uncultured Chloroflexota bacterium
CGGACGGCGGAACAGGTGAACCAACGTCAGCAGGCTGGCCAGCAGCAGCAGTGCGATGGGGAAGTGAACGGTGGCTGGGTGAAGATGATCCAGGAGGTTCATGGCTCAGGAAAAGAACTCACAGACACGGGCGCACAATGCCCATATATTTGTCTCGTCAGAAACACATGGCCTACGGCTAGGCCAAGTGTCACGTTTCTACCATACAATCGATGGACAAAGCAAACGGGCATGGGTGGACAGCGAGAAGAGTGGTCCAGTTCTGACCACGGATCGATAGAATGCTGTCCCGCGCAGAGCGTCGAGTGAAGAGGAAGGTACAGGATGACCAAGATATCACCATCAGAAATCACGCCGGAACACGTATTTCTCAACCGCCGCGCCTTTATGGCGGCAGCCGGTATGGCGGCCGGATCGCTGGCCTTGGCGGCTTGTGCCCCACCGCTGGGCATGGGCAGCGATGCGCCTGCCGAAGTTGCCGAGCCGGCACTGGTCGCCGCGGTCGACCCTGACTCGCTCCCCGAGGCGCTGGCCCACGCTGATCCGTATGCCGGCGCCGACAGCGACGAACTGGGTGACCCGTTGAACAAGTTTCAGGAGATCACCCACTACAACAACTACTATGAGTTCAGCACCAACAAAGAATCGGTTGCCGGCGAGGCGCAAGCCTTCAAGCCCTATCCGTGGCAAGTAGAAGTGACCGGCCTGGTCAATAACCCACTGACGCTCGACCTGGACGACCTCTACAAGCGGTACCCGCAGGAGGAGCGCATCTACCGGCTGCGTTGCGTCGAGGCCTGGTCCATGGTCATCCCCTGGGTCGGATTTCCGATTTCGGCGCTGCTCCAGGATGCTGGCCCCACTTCCGCCGCCCAGTACGTCAGCTTTGTGACGGTCTTCCGCCCGGAAGAGATGCGCGGCCAGCGCTCATCGATTCTGGAATGGCCCTACCAGGAAGGGCTGCGGCTGGACGAGGCCATGCACCCGCTGGCAATCCTGGCCACCGGTATGTATGGGAAGCCGCTGACCAACCAACAGGGTGCACCGATTCGCCTGGTCGTGCCGTGGAAGTACGGCTTCAAGAGTGGCAAGTCGATTGTGCGGATCGAGGTGACCGACACCATCCCGGCCACGACGTGGAACACGGCAGCGCCCCATGAGTATGGCTTCTACGCCAACGTCAACCCGAACGTCGATCACCCGCGTTGGTCACAGGCATCCGAACGGCGCATCGGTGAAACGGGCCGGCGCCCGACGTTGATGTTTAACGGCTACGCAGAGGAAGTTGCCTATCTGTACGAAGGGATGGATCTCGCCAAGAGCTTCTAAAGGAAAGGTCGATAGACACCAGGATGTTGCAAGTTCGCCCTCTCGACAGCGGCGGTGCCCGAAAATCTTGGTTGCTAAATCTCATCACTTGGCAGGGGCCCAAGGAGTGCGCATGGAACGGCCAATACGAAGTGGGTCCCGTTTGTCGCCGACAGGCTATCTCCAGGAGAATTGGTTCTGGTGGGCAGTGACACTCGCTGCACTGGCGCCGCTGGCGACACTGGCCTGGAACGGCTGGCACGGTGCCCTTGGCGTCGATCCAGTCAACACCATCAACAACCTGTCAGGTCGTGCTGCCCTGATCGTGCTCTTTCTCAGCATGGCCTGCACGCCGCTCAACACGATCTTTGGTTTTCGCCGGGCGTTGACCGTGCGTAAATCGCTGGGACTGATCGCCTTTGCCTATGCGTCGCTGCACCTGCTCAACTTCGTCGGATTGGATTATGGCTTTGATTTCGGCCTGATCGTGCAGGATGCGGCCCTGGATAAGCCGTATATCCTGGCGGGCAGCGCTGCGCTGCTCATTCTGCTGTTGCTGGCGACGACCTCGACGCGTGCCGGGATGCGCCGGCTGGGCAAGAACTGGAAGCGGCTGCACCGGTTTGTCTATGTGGCGGGCGCGCTGGTCGTCCTGCACTTCCTGTGGCAGGCCAAAGCCACCGAGCGCTGGGAGCCGTTGGTCTATGGGGCGATTCTGGCATTGTTGCTCTTCGTGCGCATTCCTGCTGTGCGCCAGTGGTTGGTGACACAGCGCAAACGACTCACCGGCCGGGCAATGCCGACAGAGAGTCGCCCGCTGCGAGCCGTCAAGAAATAGCTGCGCTGCATTTCGGACGACAGTTCTCCCGGCGTTCTCGAGACGAATGGAGGGATCAGCCTGAACTGTCCCCCGCTCCAGCGTCAGTGGGTCGAGTTGCGTGGACTCTTGAGCGTAGTGACCTTCTCGTTGAGGTTGCTGATCTTGCGGCTCAGTTCGTCGATGTCGTGTTTGTTGGGTACATTCAGCCGCGTCAAAATCGTTTCGACACTCTCCTCCAGGGAGGCGCCGGCTTTCTGGGCGATCTCCGCGCGAACTTTTGCCGTGCCCGCCTCCCGTTGTGCGCTCTGGGCGCGCAGGTCGCTGACGATCTGATGCATGTCCGCCTCGGCGAGTTCGCCACGTTCTACGAGCTTCGCCATCAGGTCGCTTGCTTCATCGACGGTGAGCGCCGCCGCGCCGAGGGAAGAAAGCAGGATGCGCCGCACGAGCAGATACAGATTCGCGCTCTGCACGATGAGTTCATTGCGGACGTCGATGACGGCGTCCATCGCCTGATTGCCGATTCCCTTGTTCTCTTCCTGTGGCATAGCTTCTCTGGACCTCTGGCCTTCCATTCACACAAACGAGTCTGAGTGGGGCAATCAAAACGCTCCAACTGGGCAATGTCGACCCCTCAGCGCTCGTTCGGCAGAGTGATACGTACCCATATTCTATGTTGCGCTTCTTCTGGGTGAATTCTGGGAAAATGTTGCGGAGCTAGGGTCGCACCACAACGAGCGGGCGCAGCCGTTCGATTGTGGCCGGGCCGATGCCCGGCACACGCTCCAGATCGTCGACGGTGGCATAGGGCCGGTTGGCGATGATGCCTTGTGCTTTGCTGGCGCCGATGCCGGGCAGGGACTCCAGTTCTGCCTGCGTTGCCGTGTTGAGTTCGATGCGTGCGCCGCTTGCAGCGTCGATGTCCGCAGGGCGCATGGCAGGCGTCGGCGTCGGCTGCAGGCCGGAGAGGCCCGGCGCAGGCGCTCCGATGTCGGGGCTTGTGCCGGCCATCGGGACGTGAATCTGTGCTCCGTCAAAGAGCCGCTCGGCCTGGTTGACCAGTGCGGCGTCGGCGCCGCCTGCTAGGCCGCCGGCTGCGGCAATGGCATCGGCAATGCGCGCCGCTGGTGCCAGCGTGAAGGTACCAGGTGTGTTCACAGCTCCACTGACATAGACGACAATCGGTGCCAGGGTTGGCGTCGCCGTGGCGCTGGCTGTGGGTGCGGCTGTCGGCGGCGCCATCAACTGGATGGGGGGTGGGTCGGGGCGGCGCAGAAAAAACAACCCGACGCCCGTCATGGTGAAGGCAGTCAGGAGGCCAAGCAGGTAGGCGAAGAAGAGCGTGCGTGCCGGCAGTGCGAGCGTCGTCGCCGGCGCGTCGCCTGCTGCCGTTTTGTCCGAAGCCGAGGTTGAAACGGACATGCTTGCATCCTTTGCCGTGCCCTGAATGGCCTGTCCCTCCCGCCCACGCAGGATCGTAGGGTGGGCGTAGCGCACGGCCTATCTCAATTGTTACGGCTGAAATGCCCTGCGTCAACCGACTTTTGTCAGAAATTTCGCCAGGCGGTTGCGGTGTGATGCGCCATGCGCCGTATGCCACCCTGCGCAGCGCACGCCTGATCTTTCGTGCATCACCGATTCACCGCCATCCGCCCAAACGCCAGTATCGCTTCGTCGTCGCTGGGCGGATGGCTGAGCCCGGCCCGTACATCGCGGTAGTAGCGTTCCAGCGGCAGGGCGCGCGTCAGTCCGGCGCCCCCTGCCGCACGCAGGCAATGGTCGACGGCGTTCACGGCGTGGTTGGTGGCGGTGAGCTTGGCGGCAGAAAGCCATGGCGTCAGCTGGGCGCGGCAGGACGGCTGGCGCATCCATTGCTCGGCAGTCTGGTAGAGTTGCAGCCGCGCGGTGTGCAGCAGCAACGTCGCCTCCCCCAGGTGGCGCTGGACACTCTCCAGCTCAGCGATCGGCTTGCCCAGTGCAGTCGGTACGCGGCTGCGCGCGTACGCTGCTGCGGCACGGATGGCAGCGGCGCCCACGCCCAGATAGACGGCGCTGATGCAGAGTGTGAACCAGGCGTTGCCGGTGCCGCCGGTCGAACGGCCCGACCGGCCGAGCAGGCCGGGCGCCGGCGCTACGACGTGCTGGAAGATGATGGTGTGGCTGCCTGTCGTGCGCATGCCGACGGCATCCCAGGTGCGCTCTACGCAGAAATGGGCGTCGACGGGGACGAGAAAACGGCCTACTTCGCCGCTGCCATCTTCGAGCGCAGCGGGCAGGATGGCGTAGTCGAGGACTGGGAACATGCTGGCGAAGCTCTTGCACCCGTTCAGGATCCAGCTTGTGATCGCGCCGTCGGCCCCGTAGATCGGCTGTGCAGTTGTCTGCGGGCGACCGCCGCGGCTGGGGCTGCCGAGCGCCGGCTCGGTGGCAAGCGAATTGACCAGCGCGCCCCGCTCGACCGTGGCCCGGCAGAGCTCGGCCAGTGTTTCCTGTGGCCATCCGCCCGTCTCCACCGCGCTGCCGATGGTCTGCAAGTGCATGACGAAGCTGAGCGCGGTGCTGCCGTCACCGCGTGCCAGATGTTCGGCCACCCTCACCGTATCGAGCAGGGTGGCGCCCCACCCGCCATACTCGACGGGAACGGCCAGTGCGGGCAGCCCGGCTGCGCGGATGTCGGCAAAGTTGGCGAACGGAAACTCGCCGCTGCGATCCTGCTCGTCGGCACGCGCGGCGAAACGGTCGGCCAGGCGGTCAGCGATCTGCAAGTATTCGGCCTGTTGTGGAGTTGTCGGAAAGTCCATGGGTGATTGCTCGCGAAAACAGTCAGAAGATGCGGAAGTCGCGCGGTGCCTGCGCGTATTCGTTCCGCTAAACTCGGGCCATGACCGGCTCATTGACCACGACAAAGCGCTCGATGACGTTCATGATCGGGGCAGCCGTCTTTCTCTGGATGGCGGGTCTGCCTGCCGGTCGAACGAGCGGCGATCCTGGCGTCGGCGCTGATTGTAGCAGAAAAACGGTGATTGCCCGAAGCGGCCGGCAGGGATGTGTCAGGCAGCCGCGTTCCAGCGGGCGATCGGCCTGCTCTGCATACAGCGAGCGCCACGCAACTCACCCGCCATCTAGCCAGGATCGTCCCTGCTCCGGCGGATGTGTACATGGTACGGCCACCATGTTACACTTTGCTGCGGCGCTACGCTGATGCCGGCGGCGCTCCCTTCCAGCGGGAACAGCGTCGCGCGCACCGGCGCTTGATTGCTGGATTTGCTGGCCTGTGTAAGGAGTAGGTTCCATGAGTGAACGCAAGATTCGCGTGCTGGTTGCCAAACCGGGCCTCGATGGCCACGACCGCGGTGCCAAAGTGGTGGCACGCATGTTGCGCGACGCTGGCTTTGAAGTCATCTACACCGGCATCCGTCAGACGCCGCAGATGATTGCCGAAGCTGCGCTGCAAGAAGACGTCGACGTGGTTGGCCTGAGCATCCTCAGCGGCGCGCACATGACCCTGTGTCCCAAGGTGGTCGAACTGCTGCGTGCCCAGGGACAGGATGACGTGCGGGTCGTCGTTGGCGGCATTATCCCCGATGAGGATGTGGCGAAGCTCAAGGCAGCGGGCATCGACGGTGTCTTTGGCCCTGGTGCTTCCAGCGAGGAATATGTCACGTTCCTGCGCGAGCATGTGAAGGTAGCCGCCTAGATGGTGCTGACTCGCACGCGCAGTGCGCCGTCCACAGCCGAACTGGCTGCAGGAGTCCGGGGCGGTGACCGCCTGTCGCTCTCGCGCACCATCTCGCGCGTGGAGAACCAGGAACCCGATGCCACTGCGCTCTTGACTGCGCTCTACCCTCACTCTGGCCGCGCCCACATCATCGGCGTGACCGGCGCACCGGGCACAGGCAAGTCGACACTCGTCACGGCGCTGGCACAGGGCTACCGCACCGCCGGCATGAGCGTTGCCATCGTCGCGATTGACCCGACAAGCCCCTTTACCGGTGGCGCGCTATTGGGCGACCGCGTTCGCATGCGGGCACTGGCCGGCGACAGCGGTGTCTTTGTGCGCAGCATGGCGACGCGCGGCAGCCTGGGCGGTCTCAGCAAGACCACAGGCGATGTCGTCACTGTCATGGACGCAGCCGGCTTCGACCGCATTATCGTCGAAACGGTCGGCGTTGGCCAGGCCGAGGTCGAGATCGCCGGCACTGCGCACACGACGCTGGTCGTCGAAGCACCCGGCCTAGGCGACGAAGTGCAGGCCATCAAGGCTGGCATCCTCGAGATTGCCGACATTCTGGTCGTCAATAAGGCCGACCGCCCCGGGCTGGATCGTACGCTGCGCGCGCTGGAAATGATGTTGGAGATCGAGGGGAATGGCGCACGCGATGTCCGCCATCACGGCCAGTTGCTGCGCGTAGAGTCGCCTGTGGAGAGTACGCAAAAGGAGGCAACCTGGAAGGTCATCGTCCTGCAGACGGTGGCCACGGGTGGCACCGGTGTCGAGGAACTGCGTCAACGCATCGAAGCGCATCGCACCTGGCTGATCGAGTCGGGCGAGATGGCGTTGCGCGAGCAGTTGCGCATCGCCAATACGCTGGAGAATATCATCCGCGCCGAGTTGAATCGGCGCATTGCAGCCAGCATGCCGGCCGGCAGGCTCGACGAACTGGTAGAAACTATCCGCCGCCGTGAAAGTGATCCCTACGCAGCGGCGGCTGCCCTTCTGTCCGCCGTGTAGGGGCTTTATCCCCGGCAGGAGATGGACGCCAGCCGTTCATAGTTCGCTCCAGCGGCTGCCTGCCTGTTCGACGCCGCGCGCCAGCGCAACGAGGGCGTCCGGACCTTCCAATGCAGCGACCAAAGGCAGCGTTCCCTCGATGCCGTAGACAGTCTGCCACACTCCGCGCGTGCGGTCAGCCGCCCAGATCGCTGTGGCGAAGGCTGCCAGCGCCACGCGCACCGAGTCACCTTGCGCGTTTGCCTGGGGCGCATCCGTGTGCAGTGCCGACCCCAGTTCCGCCACCAACCGTTTCGACAGGTTTGTCAGCCGGGCGGCGTGCTTTTCGCCGCTGCCGGTCTGCAGAGCCTGTTGCAATACGGGTAAGCTCTGGAGCGCCATCTGCACGCGTCCAGCCGCCAGGAACGGCTCCAGCAGATTCTCGCTCAAAAAGTTCACCAGGGCTTCCCCCTCGATCAAACGCGGCGCCCAGGTCAGAAGGATGTCGGCCTGTTGCTGGACCGCCTTGGGCGAGGGCGCATCCTGCAGGAGCAGCGCACGCAGGCGCAGCCCGCTGTTGCGCAGCTCATCGTCGGAGAGCTTGTGGCCAAAGAGGTCGCGCATGCTGCGCCAGAAGCCAGCCGGTTCGTGCCAGGTGTCGAGAATCGCTACCGCAGCGCCCGGCTCACCGCGCTCCAGGTAGATCTGCGCCACGCCCCAGATCAGTGCACGTGCAGGGTTGCGTCCCGGATACTGCCAGGCCCACGCCAGCCCCCTGCGGATCTGCTCGTCGGCCAGCGCCACCTCGTCGGCAGCCAGCAGCCCCTTCGCCAGTGCAATGAAGCCCTCGGCCTTGGTGGGGTCGCTGGCGGGGATCGAGTCGACCACGTCGATGGCAAATTTGACGGCCCCCAGGTCGATGAGCGTCGCAGCTGCGCCTGCCGCCGTCCAGCCGTCGCTCTGGGTACCCAGCAGAGCGAGGCGATTCGCCAGGTCGATGCGCTGCTCGCGCGGAATCTGGCGCACGGGCATGGCGCGCACAGCTTCCTGCAACGTGTAGACCTGGAAGTCGACGTCGGCGTCAGCGGTAGGCCGCTTGACCTGGCGCAGGATGCTCTGGTCGCCTTTGCGCAGGGAGAGGCCGCTCTCCTGTCGCGCTGCCTGAATGTTGGCGATGGCGGTCAATTGGCCCAGCATCTCGTCGACAGCGCCGGCCTGCGCCAGCGCAATGGCTGTCAGACGTCGCGAGTGCAGGCTGGTGAGCGTGGCATTGCGGAAGGTGTCGACGCCCAGCATGAGCTGGCGCGCCACACGCGTGGCTGTAGCAGGCCGCTGGCGTAGCTGCACGCTGGCCGCAGTCGTAAGATTCAGCACGAACTGTGCGCCGGCATCGCCGTAGCGGCGCGGCGCGCTGGTGATCAGCGCCATCGTGAGCGGATGGAGGCCCAGCCCGAAAACAGCGTCGGAGAGTAGCTGACGCTGTTCGGGCGCAACGACCGGGCGCTCCCAAGGTGCCGCAAATTGATCCAGCCGTTCCAGGAAAGTGAGAGCCAGCTGTGGGTCGCCTACGGCTGTCGCCGTTGCAGCGCCATAGAGCAGGCGATCGCGCGCCGTCAGGTCGTCGCGTGCCGCTGCGGGCGCCAGAATCTGCGGCGTCATGCGCTGCAACTCCTGCGCGATGCCATACGCCAGACCCAGGCGGCTGTCGATGCAGGCCGTCAGGCGGTAGAGCGCTTGCACAGGCGCGAGTGGATAGCGCGTGGCGGCCATCCGCGCCACAGCCAGCGCAGCAGACAGTGCGCCGGCGTCGGCCAGTGTCTCCCAGCATTTCTGGATCAGCCAGGAGTCTGGCCGGAAGACTGCGCGTTCGAGCGCAGCGGGGTGCCCCTCCTCGCCCTGGCGTTGCGTAGCGATGATCAGCGCCTCGATTGCAGCCTGGACCAGTGCCGGCCGCTCCAGCGCCGCAGTCGAGGCGGGCGCTGTCTCCGGCATTGGGGCGACCGTGCGTGGAGCCGAGGAGATCACGGGATGTGCCCCGGACTTAGGCCAGCCACTGGGCGACGAGCGCAGCCAGCAGCAAGAGGGCTGCAGCCGCCAGAAGGACCCACCCGATGTGTTGAAGCCTCTGCGCCTGGCGGACGCTCCAGCCGTGGGCGGTGTGCGCCTCTGTGCCCCGCTGCAGACGAGCGGGATCCTGATGCGCAACTTCCTTGACCTGGGCGAGCCACCAGGCGCGCTGGCAGAAGGCCCACATGCCGATGTCGCTGGCACGGACGAGCGAGCGATCCTTAGCCA
>CAIRNL010000194.1 GCA_903879975.1 uncultured Chloroflexota bacterium
CGGCCCAGGGCAAAAGAAGAGCCGTTTGTTGTCCCCCGAAGGCCGGTTTGGGGCCGGCCACAACAAACGGCTCTGGATTACAGTATAGCAGTGTCTCCTGCCGCAGGCAAAAACAAAAGGCTGCTGGGATGAAGACGATTGATATCCTCTCCAAAAGCGCTGGATCAGACCACCGATGGCACGGCGACACCGGCCCAGTGGGTTACACGCTCGGCTAAAGTGGGGGTGGTCGGCATGACAATGCAGTCGCGGAGGGAGTGAAAGACCCCCCCACGCCGAGTTTGGTGGCGGTGGCGGCCAGGGTGGTTGTCGGGCGAAATGGCACTTCGCCCGACTTGGGGTGCTCTCCGTGCAGGCAGTTCGTAACTGCTCAGACATGGAAGTCTGCTGAGGCGTGCTACACAGGCCGCACCGGACAAGGCGAGTGAGTTGGCAACTCGCTCTACATGCTGAGCCGTCCCCCCCAACACCGCATCATTAAAACATGTGCATGGACATAGGAGGTTGACTTTCAAGAAGTCTGCGATCCGTTGGCTGAACTCTGCCCAGTGCCTGGGTGCGGCTCAATGTTTTGCACATCTCTAAAGGATGCTCCAAGAAGCAGCAAACACCAGCAACTTCCGCAGATTCAGCCACTCCGACATCGGAAAGCGACCGCCAATCGTAAGGGCATGGGCGATCAAACTGGTTTTTCAGCGCATTCATTTGCCTCTTTGCAGCGGTGTCTGTACCCGCCCACAAAACTTTGAACCGCATCCCTAGCGCTTTTGAAGAGGATACCGTATCGCGGACTTCTTGAAAGTCATACCCTTTGGGCTTGTAAAAGAATATGTTCGCGGATCGTCGGACTGTCCAGCCGTCGCAAACTGCGGAGTTGTACTTTTACAAGCCCTTTGTCCATGCACATGTTTTGCGGTTACTCAGCTGTTGGCTCCAGACGCTTTCCGACAATACGCTCAATCGTGACACGCACCAGCTTCATGTCGTTGCGGTGAGCGCCGTCAACTGCCAGTCCGATCGGGATATCCCTTGTCCCTCCGTCAGCAAACTGTGTTTGACCTTGGCTTTGCCGCGATCAGTAGGATTGGGCCCGATTTTTTCCCACCCAATGGCCCTTTGGTCATTGCGCCGTCCATGCTCATCCCACTCCAGTCGATCCCTTTCAACTCGTCAAACTGCTCAACTCCAGCTTGCCAGAACCTCAGGAACAGGTCCGCTTCTGCCCATTCCTGAAACCGATCCTGCGCTGTCGAGCCAGGACAGATGCCGGTATCGTCCAGCTCTAAGGTCAATCGTCCCTACGGGACGGCATGGCACGCACGACCCGCCCCATCGGGGCGGATGAATTTAGCCTTTCCATTGACAGCTCGTCCGCAACAGGTAGAATATCCCGTCTGCGCACACCCGATCCGGCTTGCGTGGTCGCCCGCCGCCCAATCGGTGCCGATTTACATGCTCTGGTATCAACGGCTCCAGCACGGACCACAACTTGTCCGATACTCGAAAACCCGTTGTCGTCTTGTTGTTTGGTACTCATTCCCGAATGCGTTCACTTGTCTTTGTCATGGACTCATTACACTACTCAATTATTCGGATAGGCTCTTAGGACATCATCATAGTACCTCTGTCTGTATACAAATCGCTTGTACTAAAGTACTGTTTATAAAATGCGGTAATTGCTAATACACATCGGCGCAAACAACTCGTTGATCTCATGACGCAATCTGTTCGGGTGTGCAGTTCACAATTCGGCGGATTACGTCACATGAATTTGTGGATTTGTCTGCGCCGACATGTGCTAGTTGAAGTTGGTCAGGGCAAGAGCGACGATAGATGTATGAACGTTGAGAAAAAAACCTGGATTGGTGCACACACAAAGGTGTTCCAAGGCCATCTTTTTGAGTTGGCTGTTGACTGTCTCGATAGTATGACGATGGGTGCGGAGATCAAGCTCATTCCACCAGTCGAGTGTCTGCATGTCAGACCGCACCTGTGCAACAAGACGGACGTCCGAATCAGCCAGAATGGTAGCTACCTCCGGTGCACTGATATAGGTCTTTTCACCCAACAGCGTAGCGACTGTAGGCAAAGCGTCAGTCAACTTATGCACGGACGTCGGCTCATGCAACGAAGTTGGCAAAAGCGTGAAGTGTACCGGCTCACCAGCCAACGTACAGATCAGATGCGAACGCCAACCAAAGAACTGCTCATCTTTGGCGGCACAATAAATGCGCCCACACACTTTGTGGCAACGCCAGGTTTGCACGCGCCGACAGACCGGTACAGGCATCGAATCAATCATATACGTTTCTCCCGTTGCGAAGAGTTCACCCAACGTTTTGACCACCAGCAGCAACCAGTCACCCAAAGCATGCAGATGCCGATTGAAGCGGGAGATGCTCCACTGGCCTGAAAGGTAATTGCAAGCAATCAAAGGTACTATGTATACCCGGACAAGAATTGCTGTTTCGGCATTTGTGGTTTGTATTGTTTTGACGCTACTGCCTTTGAAAGCGCTAGCGCAAGACTCAGACTGCATTGGCGTTGATCTAGTCTTCTTGATGGACGAATCTGACAGTATGAAAAACAACGATCGCGGGGACTTGCGCGTTGATGCCATTCGCGTGGCTATTGATCTGCTTGGCGCCAATGTTCTTTACGATTGCCCCGAATATATACATCGAATATCCGTGATCGGGTTTGGGGATGAGTCGGACGATGGAATAGACAACGAACAATATGTTGATAGCGCTTTGATCAACCCCAGCCGTAATAACTTCGGAAACTGGAGGACACAACGCGAGACAGTCAAGGCACAAATCCCTAAACCAACTGCCAACCGCGGTGCCACAGACTATCGTTCTGCGTTTGAGGCAGCCTCAAGCCAACTCGAAGCATGGAAGGCAGCGCCACCTGATGACAAGCCCAGACTACGCGGTGCGGTGGTACTCGCCGATGGTGGTCCTTGCGTTGTGGATTTGGGTTGCTCGACAGCCGGCAACTCAATGAACACAAAAGCTTATTTGGATCAGCTCGAAGACTATCTTGATCCAAATGGCAATCTTTTTCCTTGGCGCGGTGACAGGAACTCAGACAGTGTTCGCATATGGTTGATTGCATTCAACGATACACAGGTAGGACCTGCATACAGCTACTTGAATCCCGACACGAGCTACGGGCAAAATGTGCGCGGCGCCTGGGAAAGAATCACAAACAGTCATGGCGGTTCACTCAAGATACTTAGGTCCGATGGTCCTGGAGATCCAGATGCCAACAGAGATGTAAGCTCTGCCATTGCTGATGTCGTCGACGCAATTTCTGGATCAATCTTTGATCCTGTGGCTTGCCCTGATCCATTTTATGTGGATCCATACCTCAGTCGAGTCAGTGTGCGTATCCTCAAGATTGGTAGCGATCCTGGAGTTCCCCTCGAAAACGTAAATGTCAGCCTTGTATACGATGGTCCGCTTACTACAGGAAGATTTGATCGTGGCAACACTGTGGGCGATATAGGCGCGGTTGTTGACTATCAGGCCGACGGTCCAAATGAATTCTACGTCGTCGAAAATCCCTCACCTGGCAAGTGGCGTCTCGAGGTCGAAGGTGCCGAATGTCGAGACCT
This sequence comes from uncultured Chloroflexota bacterium, assembly GCA_903879975.1. Classification (GTDB taxonomy): domain Bacteria; phylum Chloroflexota; class Anaerolineae; order Caldilineales; family Caldilineaceae; genus Caldilinea. The sequence goes on from CAIRNL010000194.1 coordinate 3,623, forward strand.
CGATGTTGCGTCGCGCACCTACGATTTCCGCGGTGAACTCCTGTCGCCAAAGCCAGATGATGCCATTGCCCAGTACGATGAAGGCAATGCATATGATCCAGATGCACCACTGCAATTCCAATTTGCACTGAATCAAGAAGCCGCACCTGATGCCGAGAGCAATGTGCCGAGTACAATTGAGCCGCTTATACCTCTGAATGAGTTTCCCATTACGGTTGTTGTCACGCTCACACATCCTGACGGGAATAAACAGACGTTGACGCTTAGACAGCTTGCTGATGGCTCCTGGCAGAGCGACGGTGCAATTCAAACACCTATCGCCGGCCGCTACAGCTGGGATCTTGCAGTCAGAACGCTCAATGGAGCGCAGACAGAGGAGATAACAAGATTCCAGGCAAATGGCACCTTCAATGTGAATCCGGTCAATCGATTCCACGTTGAGATCATCGAACCCCATGCGGATGCAGTTCTGCCGCTCAACTATGCAGACGATGGAAAATTGAAGCTCGAAGCAGTGCGGGTGGTAGCCAGAATCATCGATGAGGTTACTGGGGAACCGCTGAGTGAAGATCAGGTGGCTGCCCCTGGAGCGACCCAGCCTGTGCTGTCAGTAGTGACTGGCGCTGGCGGCAGAGAATCCGATCCTATCCCGATGGCCTATGACGCCGCTGCCGGTGCCTGGTACGCTGATGTGGTCGCAGGCCAGGCCAAAGTCCCGGCAGTCCCCGGAAACCATGCTTTTACTGTGTCTCTCAATCGTGATGCATACGACAAGGGGCGCTATCGCCCTGCCCTGACTGGCGGGGCAACGGCAACCATAACTGCTCTCCGACGATTGCTCCTCGACGGCGCTGTACTCAGCCCGAATCCCGATTTGCCGGTACCCGAATATGATGAAGGTGACTTCTACGACCCCAATGCGCCCGTCTACCTGGAATATGCTCTGTTCGGGTGGGATGACCTCGCCAGCCCACTGGGATTGAGTCAATACCCTATCAGGCTAAGCGCGACTATCAGCGACGCAAGTGGCGAACGCCAAGCACTTGAACTCAAACCGGTTGCAGGCGAAATCTGGCGCAGCATTGATCCGATTCGTCTACCGGAGCCGGGTGAATATACCTGGGAGATCTCAACTACCGTAACTCAGCAGCTTTCCGACCTGATCACTGGCATCCAGCAGGTTGGCACTTTTTCGGTCAGCAACGTCTCCCGTTTTCACCTCGAAATTATCGAACCACAGGCTGGGGGAACGTATCCAATTAACCACTATGATGGCGGTGAGTCGCAGACCATTCCGTTGCGATTGGCGGTCGCACTGATAGACGATGATACAAAGGAACGCGTTTCCCTGACACAACTGGGCGTGATCAACGCCCCAAACGGCATTTTGAGTGCCACGGTAGCATCGGATGGAAGCGAATCTGATCTTGTTCCATTAGCCTTCGATAATGGGTCTGGCCTGTGGACCGTTGATTTGATTGCAGGGGTCAACAACGTGCCGGAATCCACAGGGCGCCACCTGGCCCAACTCCATTTTGACCCAGGTAGTTACGACACTGTGCAGTATCGGCCATCGTCAACAGTCCCAAACCAGGAGGAGGTACAGTTTGAGCGAATCCGAATTCAGCCGGTCATACTCGAGCCTGCTGCGATGGAGATCAGTCAGGCAGCTTTTGCAGGGACAACACTGTGCCTGAACGCGAGTGCACCACCCATCATAATAGAAGTGAAAGCGGTCAGTGAGCCCGGCGGTCAGGCGCTTGACCCGGCCGCCATCACTGGTGGGAACGGCACAGCGCTGATGCGCGCGTTTCTGGTGGATCCAGCCAGCAATGTCGTACTTGAGGAAGGTAAAGTAGAGCTGATCAAGACGGCCGAAGGCGTCGATCTAGTGGCGTCGGTAGGGGTCACCCAGACGGATGCAGGACGTTACAACGTGCGGATCGAGCCGAACCCAAACGCGCTCGTACTGGGCTATGAGTTCTACGATGCTGCGAAAAACATTGTTATACCCGTCAATCGTACATACAACGTGTTCTACGACCCGTCTACCTGTCAACGCGCTGGCTGGGGCCTGCTTACGTTACTTGCACTGGTCATTTTGTGGATGGTATTCAACTTTTTCAGGCGCCCGACCGGTCTGTTGCAAGTGCTTGAAAGCAATAGTGTGACGAGGACAGTAATCGCTGAAAGAAACCTGGGCCGTAGCCCTATGCTCCTGCTGCTACCGCGCGAAATCATCAGGCTGAATGATGCTGACATCGCCAAACTGGTTGTTTGCAAAGGCAGCAGCGACGACGCAAGCAGCTCCGATCCATTTGCCGATAACAGCGAACCAATCGGTGGCAAGAAGGCAAAACGGCGAGCAGTGCGGGTCACAGTGTATGACCAGACCAACACCGTTTCAGTTGAGCTGACGTTGGTAAGCGGTAACGAACCAGATCCAATTTCTGTAAACCTGGAACTGCGGTATTCCTAGCCCGGTTCGGCAGGCAACAACCGCAGCGTCCACTAGAAGAAGATGAGACCCTGAACCAGAACCGTCGTTTGACTCACCCTAAAGGAAGATACAATGACTCGCCCCGCACTTATCATCGGTCTTGGTGGCACCGGTCAGTGGGTACTGACCTATCTGAAGAAGGACCTGAAAGAATCGAATAACGGTCAAATGCCGCCGAATGTCAGGCTTCTTGCCTTTGACACGATGCCACAGGCGAGTGTAGAAGCAGGTAGTGCAACAGCCTCAACAGCCAAAGAAACAAAAGTCGTCGAAGTCGGCTCGGTGCGCCTCACGACAAGGTCGGAGTTTATCCATATTGGCGGCGACATGCATCCTTTGGGTGAAAGCTTGACCCAAGGCGATCCGGATACACGCGCCCGACTAAACCATATCGGAGGCTGGTTTTCTGCAAGTCACTGGATGCACACCCTACCGCGTGCTTCATGGGTGTTGTCAGCTGGAGCCGGTCAGTTGCGCCAGTTTGGTCGGCTTGGCCTATTCAAGGACCTAAGCGATCGCAACCAATCAGAAATCTGGAGCCGGATCGATGTTGCAGCGCGGTCACTCGAAGGCAATCTCAACGGTCAACGCCTGGAAATTATCGTCGTCGGGTCATTTGCTGGCGGCACCGGCTCCGGCATGTTCATCGACATTGGCTTGTTGCTGCGCAAGCGAACGAGAGCCATCAATAGCTTGATCCGGGGCTATTTCATCCTCCCGCGCGTGTTTGACCAGAACCCTGACGACGATATGAAGGCGCGCAGCTTTGCGGCGTGGCGCGAACTCAATCGCTTCATGACAGTCAGTCCGAACTTCCCCATGCCAGCGTTGATCTATAACCCTGACGATGCTCAACTGCAGATTCATCGGATCAACGAAAAGGCCTATGATGCCTGCTACCTGGTCGATGGCCGACAGGGTAATCGACGTATCGATGCCGAGCCGGAAAGGGTTGTGTTTCCAGCCATCGCCGATGCTATCAGTGCACTGCTTGACGACACCGCTGGCAATGCCTACACAGAGTGGGTAGTCGCCAACCTTGCGCCTGAGTATGCCGCCAAACCGGGCGTACCACTCTACAGCGCAGTTGGTGCCCATAGCTTCAAGGTACCCGTCTACTATGCCCAACAGGAGTTCGCACACAAGCTGACGGCAAATATGCTGGATGCGCTGTTGTGCCCGATCCGCGACGATGCACTGAACCCAAAGCGGATCACCCGCGTTTCTGACGTATCGCATCAGGACCCGCTCCGTACCGGGTTTGATGATAGATTCGCTCTCTTTTCACTAGATTTTGCCTATGAGGGCAACAGCGAAGAAGCCACGCTGTTTACCAAACGGATGGCTGATATCCAACAGAACAGGGGTGCCGAGAACCTGGATCTGGTCGGTCAGTATGCTGCCGGAGCACTCTACCTGAGGACAGGGCGTGGACGCAGCTGGCTAGGCGACTTCATGTCGTTTGGTAATCGCGCCGATGTCCGCGAGCTGACCCAAAAAATCGACGCCACGGCCAGTCTGCGCCTCACAGATGCCGTCAAAGCAAGCAAAGACCTGGGTGAAGAACCACAGCAAGGGCCAGCGCGCTTTGCTCGTGAGATTCCTAAGTTCTACAGCACCAACTATGGCGGGCGCGATGCATCGGGCCGCGACTACGGTGGTCTGTTTGGCACAGCGCTGGAACAAGCAGGGGACTTACAAGTTGACATCTTCAGCCGGAATACGCAACTCTGGCTGCTAAAAACACTGATGGGTGACGACGCTGAGAATGTCCTCGTCGCAAAGAGCGGTCGCATTGGTTACGCCTTTTCGCTGCTCAATGGCGTCGTGCAGGAATTATCCAATTTCCTTGCCTTCCTGGCTACAGTGGAAGAACAGCGCCGCGGTCAAGTACAACCACGGCTCAAAGCCGAAGAGCTGCGCAACCGGCGCCTGGCTGAAATGCAGCGGAAAGTCAACGCTAAGATGATGCTCTTCTGGACTTCCCCACAGGCCTATGCTGCGCAAGACGACTATCTCCAGGCAGAGCAGCTTCTGATGAATGTGCGAATGGACGAGTTGCTTCACCGCGCCGTCGAGAACACGGCAAAGCAGATGCAACTCATCGCAAGGAACATGCGGGATGAACTCGAACGCTGGATCCAAATGTTGGCAACTGGCGACCCTGCCTCTGGCGTCGTTGCATTAGCGCAGACTTTGGAGCAGAGCCAGACAGAAATACAAAACACAGCCGAAGCCGATGACCAGATTACGGCACAGACAACAGTCAAGAATTCGGACTATCAACAAGACAATACAGAACTGACTCGGCTCATGCGCGCCGTCAACTGGAGAATAGACATCAAAGACGGCAATATTCGCCTGTCGCTCCAGATCGCTTCCGGCGACGGAGCACCAATCTCTCTGGAACGTCCCGCCGATCAAGGACGCTCAGACCTGCGTGAAAGCGTGACACAGCGCAACCTGACCGCAGTTCTCGACCTCACCAGGCGTCGTTACAGTCAGTTGCCTGATGAAACCCGGATTGCCCAGAAACTGGCTGCCCAGTACGACTTCGACGCCAGCAGATTTGTTGCAGAGGCGCTTGGCGACAAAGCCACCCCGTTCTTTGCCAGACTGCAGACGCGCCCCGGTGGGGCAGCCAAATGGACCAAGTTGATCCGGATCAGTATGGATAGCCGCCGCCTGGAACCTCGCACCGTTAAGTTTGTCGAGAACATGCAGCAAGAAATGCGCCGCATCTATGGCGTTGCGCTGGACGTACGCGACCAGAATCGGCTCGTTGAGGTCGTAGGCAGCGCCGATCTGCATAAGTGCAGCGTAGTTTTCACCGACGATCTCTATGACGTAAAGCTCTTCGATGCCTGGGAAGACTGCAAGGCTGCCTACCTGCGCAATCCTAAGTATCCACCGCATCTCAACCACAATTTCCCTGCCGAGACCACCGCAGCCCAGTTGGAAATGGAGCTGGCCAATCGGCGTCGCATTCAATATCGGGTCTTCCACCCATGGGTGGTAATGCTGCTCGAATACCGCGAACATTTCGAGCAGTTTCTGCTCTGCAAAGCACTGGGTTGGATCAAGGCCAGCAACAATGACACGCTCGACTGGTGGGAGTTCAAACTACCAAATGATACGCGTAAGGCGCTGCTGCTTACCGAGGAGACCCAGGGACGCAGCAGTCTCTTCCAGGTTATGCATTCTTACATTCTCGTCGGCCGAGACCGTTCGGTTCGCGCGGACCGCAGGGTAGATTACCAGGCTGTCAATCGTGCGTTGCTAGAAGAAGAAAGACTGCTGGGCGATAGGGGATGGCTTGGCCTGCTCAGGAGCCAGATCGAGACACAGGAAGACGAACGCTTGGTTGTACCCTGGATGCTATCGGTTATTGCAGATCTCGATGACGACCAACAGATAGGCAGACGCAATGATGATGAACCGGCAAACTATCAGGAAGCCTACACAGATCTGGCTGAGGTGTCTGCACTGCTTATCGAGCGACGCATCGACAAGAAAGAGCAGCAGATCCGCAGCCGACAGACCGCATAGGTGCATACCCGCGCTGCGAGAGCTGTGGCGCTCTCATAACCTGAGATTGCTGATATAGTGTGGCGTTGTCCTGTTAGGTGCTGATCTTGCAAAGCAATCATCGCCATTCTAAAAGTGTCTGGATCGATGTAAGGTAACTTCTGCACGTGTGACAACAGCATCTTCTACACCCGGTAGGCTGGACTCGCATATGGCGCGCTTCTTCATTGGAATACTGATATTGGTTCTTGTAGGTTCAGCTGTGGTAGCCGGAGTCTGGTATTTCGGCGAACGCACAATTGAGACCGGAAACCTTGCGCGCCAGGTCCCGGCACCTGTCGCTTGGATACAAGAGCCGATCACGATCACTACGCGCATCAACCTTCTGCCCTACAGCTCTTGTACCCAAGGGACGACACCAGTCGACATGGTCGTCCTGATTGACATCTCGGCCAGCATGGTCGGTGCGCCAATCGAGCAGGCAGTGGCAGGTGCCCAACGCCTGCTCGATACACTGGAGTTCTCCAAAGATCAGGTGGCGGTTGCCCTCTTCAACAGCGACGTGGTCGGGCGCGTCGGGCTCACCGAAGACCGGCAGGCGCTGACCAGCCTGTTGCGGGGCGCCATCGCCAACGACGGCACCAACCTGATGGCGGCGTTGAACTATGCACAGAGTGAACTGGTCAGTTTGCGCCGGCGCTACGATGCTTTGCCCGTAGTCCTGCTTTTCAGTGACGGGGGCGATGTCAACGAGTCAGGCGTCGCCGGCCTGGCGCAACAAATCAAGCAGAACGGCGCACAGGTCTTCGTCATCGGACTGCAGGGCGAAGACTTCAATCAGCCCCTGCTGACAGCCGTAGCCAGCGATACGGACTCTCTGCGCATTGCACCAAGTCCCCAAGACCTGGTAGCGATGTTCGAGGCAATTGCCCAGACGGTCAACCGATATGCCATCTCGAACTTCGACTATCGCGAACCGATTGCGACCGATAACTTCGCCATCGTTGCGTCAACCTTGTCCGCTGGCGCCACTGTTGCGGGCAACGATCTGCGTTTGCATGCCGACGTACTGACCCAGGAAGAGACACAGACCCTTGGCGGCATCCAGTACCAACTCATTCCCCAACAATATGGCTACCATGCTGTAACGAGCGACAACGCATTGATGGCACTTACCACCTGTGAAGCCGAACGCGTGCAGCACTCGCTGCCTCCTGGGCCAAGCATTCTGGTGTTGCCGCCGATGCCCTTCACATTCGGGTTCCCCTTGTTACTGCTGCTTTTAGCCGGTTTGCCATTGCTCTTTCGTCGGCAGAAACAGTCAGCGACCCCTGCACGTGGGGGAAGTTCCGGCATCGGGCACACGCAACCGGCTACACCGCTACCGCTAGAGAGCTTTACACACTGGCTGGACAGGAGTGACAGCCTCGATCCTGAAGCCGGGCGCAATCTTGCGGCAAGCATGACGACAACGCCGACCTTGATTGTCGGTTTGGGCGCTACGGGCAAAACCGTATTGGCTCAAATCTCGCGCAACCTTAGTGAGCGCCTGGGCACTCAGTGGCCACAGAACATTCGGCTACTGCAGATTTCATTGCCGGAAAAACTGGAGAAGGGCGGCGCTGAACCGCTCCCTGACCAGGTTACCGCAGTTGTCTTGGAGCGTGACACGACACGCCTCAATCTCGCCCAGCCACATCTGCGGTGGGCGAAACAATATGCAGATGGAGTTCGTCAACGTGGGCGGCTGGCGCTCTTCGCTGATCTGTCGGATGGCAAAGTGAACTCGTTTTTGTGGCAGGCGTTGGACCGGGCGATCGGCGACCAGGAGGGCGTGGTCGTGTGGATTGTGACCGATGCGTTCAGCCCGGCCAGCGGCATGATCGTGGATGTCGCCCATCTTCTGCATGTTCGCGCCAGGGCAGGTATCCTTGCGAGCATGCGGCTCTGTCTGGCCATGCAAAACACGCATTGGCCCGGTGGGACGAACACCCACATCCTGGCGAAGCGCGCCTTTGCCACGATCCGGGAGCTGCGTCGCGTGCGCCGTGTGCGCGGCGCACAGTTTACCTATGCGCCCAACCTGGGGCAAAAAGAGCTGGACGATACTAACACCGCCCGGATGTTCGACGATTTGTATCTCTTCGACGGTCATGGGGAGAATGCAAACAACGCTCCTTATGATATCACTGCACTGCCGCCAGCCGACGGCGTGCTGCGCGTCATCAGCAACAGCCTGCTCGCTCTGCTCGAACAGAGCTTAGCGCAAGAATTCTATCAGCGCGACCGCAACACACAGACTGCGCTAGCGCGTGCCGGAGAGGCGAACCTAGAAGATTACGGCAGCAGTATGGGCTGCGCCACCGTGCGCACACCGCTGGTACCCACACGGCGGCTAGCCGAGTTGCGTCTGGCGCATCTTGCACTGCTCGACTTCAGGGACGGGTTGTTCGGTTGGGGCAAGCTTACCCGCGACGGTACATCCAGTCAGTCTCCAGTGAATGCTCCGCCGATCAGCGAAAGCGACATGAATGACCTGCTGCAATACACTGGTCTTGCAAAGGGTGTTGCGCCAACCAGCGACAACGCCGTGCAGCATCTTGCCGACTTCCTGAGCGACCGGATGAACAACGGAGCGCCCATGCGCCTGCGCTGGGCAATCGCGTTGTTGGAGAGGGCGCGGAGCAACAACTACACAACGCAGATTCTCGATGACGCCTATGATCAGTTGCAGTCATGGGCTGCGCTGGTAGGGAACACTTCGCCGCCGAATGCAGGCCCGGCAGCGACGCGGTCAGGAGCGCCGGCATGGCTCAATCTCGGAACCGAGTCTGCAGCAGGGACAAGGCCAGCAGAAACAGGACAGACCCAGCCCACTCTTGTGGCGCTGTGGCAGAAGCGCTGGGATGAGACCCGTGACAGCTTTCCAAAACCAGGTAGCAACGCGCCTGAGCAGGTGGTCTGGCAAATCAAAGATGAGCCCGGTATCTTCGAGCGCTATTTCCCTGATCCGGCAAACCTCGCTCGACGATTGCGTCAACGTACCTATTGGCTGTGGAGCACTTCACCGGGGACTTCACCGGGGCTCGAGCTACGGCTGCTGGTACTGCCTGATTTGCTGAGCGCGCCGGAGATCCCAGGCGGACGGGCCACCCATGCCGAGATTTTGCGGAAAACCCCCTATCGCTATGCGCTCACACCGAGAGAGGCCTCCCAGCTCCTGGAACGGCTACTCTCGGCAGCCACTGCCTTCAGCCGGGTCCTTGACCAGGAAGTGGTGTCTCTCTATCTACAGGACCGTGTGCTACAGGATCAACTGACACACAATGCCAGTCCCTTGTTTGCCCGCGTCGAGATCAACGGCGAACGCGTTGCACCAGTCACGTTCCGGTATCTCCTGGCGCCACCCGGTGCGTCGCTGCAGCCAGCAGACGTAAACGCCAGCATCCTTTGTGCTGGGTCGGATCCAAGCTGCTGCATGCTGCTCCATGCCCAACAACTTGTACGTATCGACAACATGCGCGCAGTGCTTGAGGCTAAAAACAGTTATGGCGGCGATCCAAGTCTGCATGTATTTGAGGTAGAACAACTGGCTGTCACGCGCGAAAATGCGGCAACCCCCTATGGTAGTCAGCAACACAGCCGTATTCTGACACTGTCGTCTGCGGCTGCTGCAATGCTGGAACGCTCCAGTGCAGAGTTCGACCAACTCGGACGACTCATTGTTTCTGACGCCATCAAACTACACCATTCGGCGGCTGGCTGGCAAGTGGAGAGCAACGTGCCTGAGTTCCGCCAACTCGATGGCCTACCACTTGCCGGACTGCTTGACCACTATCAGAAGTTGATCGGCGCCAACGTACAGGTACGAACTGCGGTGGAACAGCAACTGACCAACTATACCTTGGATTCCGACCGGCACAGCAAGCTTCAGATGCAGATCGACGAGCTTGTACTGACGTCAGACACTGCTGCGCATGATGATATTGCCATTTGTGTTGCTTGGGCATTGAAAGATTTGACCTGATGACAACCGCTGCGGAAACGCCCCCAACGATTCTGCAGGGGGGGCGGGGACAATATCAGTTGATGGAATTTCTAGGCGGTGGCCAGACTGCAGCCGTCTATCGTGCGCGCGTGCTGGAAAGCAAGTCGCTCGAATGGAATGGCCAGGAGGTTGCAGTCAAGCTCATGGTCGCGGGACTCGACCGGTCAGCACAGATCCGCTTCCAGGAAGAGATCGAGGTCCTCCGTACGCTGCGTAACTATCTGCGTGATCCGAAGTTCAGTCTCGTTGATGACGCAGTCTTCGGAAGCTGGCTGATTCCTGACATCATCGATCACAGCGAGAAACCGCCGGTATTCATTGCCATGAGCATTGCCAGTGGAGAACCTCTCGACCAGATCCTGCGCGATGGCTGGCAAGAGTTGACCGAGCCGGAGGTTTTGACCATCGTCTATCAGTTGCTCACCGTGTTTGCAGCACTGCACGAGGGGCTGAAGCGCTCCTACTTCGACTTCCAACCCCACAACGTCTACTGGCATCCAGCACGCCAAACCATTACGGTGATCGACTGGAACCTGTTGTCGCTCGCCGGTCAGGCTGACGAACAGGCCGATCTGACCATTGCAGCCACGTTGCTCCACCGCCTGGCCACTGGCGCCATGCCTTTTGCCAACACCACGGCCAGTCTCGCCAGACCACAGCGCTGGCGAGAGCTTTCGCTGGCCATGCAGTCCCTGTTGGTCGAGTTGGCCAGGCCAGGCGGTGTACACAGCGCTTCGGCCCGCACCATGCGCACGCGAGTTGCCGTGACGCGCCAGTTCTGGGCACAGACCGGCGACCAGCTTCTAATCGGCGCTACGCAGGCTGCTGCTGCCGTCGAAGCCATGGAAAAGCCGTCCAGTAAGTGGGAGAAAATCCAGCACCTTGCACTGTTGCTCGATCTAGCCGAGCGGCGTACCTATAGCCCAGCCTACGCCGTGTTGGCTTACGGGCTGCGCAACAAGCTGCAGCATTATAGTGCTGCATACTCCTGGATTGGACGGGGACGATCTTTTCTGGAGTTGGGCGAGCTGGCGACCGCCGCAGAGCTCTTTGTCGAGGCCATCCGCAACACGCCTACAGCAGCGGGCCAGGTGACCGCCTGGCGTTGGCGGGTGTTGACCACAGCCGCTCAGCAAGATTTTCCTGGCTATCAAGCTGTGGCCAAAGAATGTGACCGGCTGTTAACCGCACTCAACGACATAGAAGGGTGGTCGCCAGTTGATGCCTCACTCATCCTCCAGGCACTCCAGCGCCTTGGCTGGGCAGGCATGGACCCAATCTCACGGGAATTAGAGGCGCGCATCACCCTGCACATCTGCCTGGCGTTTGGACTGGCGGCGCTGAAGAAGGCAGAAAGATGCGAACTGGAACACTGGCAGAAACAGCTAGAGCGCAGCAGGGGTGAACTCGACCAGCTGCCTGGCACACTCGACGGTGATGGCAGCTACTCAGCTGCGGCGTGGGCACTGGTCAGCGACGGCGACAGCGCCGCAGCTAGAAAGCGCGTGGACGCCAGGTACAGTGAGGTAACTGAACGGCTTAACCGGCTTGCGCAGCTAGACAATCAGCTTGCCGCAGTCGATTCTCCCGGTTTGGCGCAGCGTCTGTTCGAACTGCCAACCCATGGCGAGGCCGTTGAACCGCTGACGGTCGAGGAAGCAACCGATCCTTATCTGTTGAGTGCGTTGGTCCAACGCTGCTCCGAGTGGCTGACGCAACCGGAGAATGACGGCGACACACGCGCGCTGCTGGCCATTCTGCAAAGCATTGCCGGTCGCACTGGGTACGTCGATCTCATGGTTGCTGTCGAGACACTGGAAGCCGTATATCGGTCCCTGGGTGAACTGCAGTTTTGGATTGACCAGGTGGAGGGTGCCGTCAAAACAGCTGCCACAGCTTCAGCAGTGCCGGTTGCAACCAGGGAGGAGCCGGCAACCACAGGGCTAGATACCCAAAGTGGCGACCAAAGTGTTTTTGCAGCTCTGACGTCGCCTGAGTTGAGTGCGCAACAGACCGATGTGTGTGGACAGGCGTCGCCAATTGACACAGTACAGCAGCACCTCCTCTTCGTCTATCACCTGGCCAGTCGTATTACATCGATGAAGGCGTCAGTGCCTGCGGCCGGCTCCCGCCTCGAGTTGCGTTTGGGTAAACTGGCCGACATCATGGTGATAGCCAGACAGAGTAGCAAACTCTTCGAGAAGCTGCTGGAAGAATTTGCACCCGAACTCCTGAAGCACCGCCAGGATGTCCTGGCGGTCGCCCGACTCGACCAGAAGATGACACAGACACTGGCTGCCATTAGCGGTGAGATACGTCGGCAAGAACTCAAGGCAACACAACTGGACGCAGCGATCCGCGCCAAGGAAAGCGAATTACAGCGGTGGCCGGAGCGCGAGAATCAGTTGCGCAAACGTTACGTGGAACGTGAGCAACAGGCGATAGAAGATTTCACCAGGAAGGAACAGAGCCGTTCCGCCAGACTACGGCAACAAGAAGAGGACGGGAGACGGGCATTTAGCGAGTTGCAACAAAAGCGCAACGAGGAGCTGCGAAAAATCGAGGAAGAGAAGAAGACGCTCCTTGATGAGGTCAAAAGCCTGCATGTTGAAAAGCAGGCGCTTTTAGGGGGACTTGCACGTCCGCGCAGCAACATTGCCAGAGACCCAAGGGAAACTCACTCCGGCGCTGCTGAAAAGGCTGATACCAGGCGACCATTGACAGGCTCCATGAAAGCTGCCGACAATAGTGGGAATATAAATTTTCGCCTTTGGCCCCCTCCACAGATCGATTATCACGCTGATACCGCCAGCCTACTTTCGCAGGTCATGCAGACTAGTGTTGCGCCGACCACAGACCAGTTGAAAAACATCTCACAAAAGATTGGCGACACTGCGAACAGACTCAACCGGATGTTCACGGAAGCACTGGGTACCAACAAGCTTGGACAAGCGCGGGAACATCTGATTGAACTGGCTGTCTGTGGTACGTTACAACATTTTCTGCTCTTGAGCCTTAGCAGATTACAGGATGACTCCGGGGAGATCGAAGCCAGGCTGCAAGACGATCTCAAGGAGATTCAGGACATTATCGACAGGGCGATGGCCAACTGCGCAGAGCGCGACAGAGACAGCAGCAAGAGAGGTCAACATTGAGCATTGAAAAGCGGAAGTTCAGGGGAAGAAAAAATGAGTTCACGGAGATCGACTACTTGGGTGGTGGGCAGACTGCAGCCGTTTACCGTGTGCGACGCGAACGGGACAGCACAGAATGGGCGCTGAAGCTCCTCACAGAACCGATACTTAAAACACGATTTTTCGCCGAGGTTGAGACACTGCATAGCTTGCGCCTCCACACAGACTACAACAACGGGAAGGAGCGCCACAATCTGGTGCCGGAAGTTGTCGATATGCAGGAAGATGGGCCAGACCAGTTTTTCGTCATGACGCTAGCAAGAGGAACGCGCCTGGACGAGTTGATGAGGGATCGCGAGCGTTTTGCTGAGCCAAAGGCGCTGTCGATCCTGGCACAGACAGCCCACGCCTTTCGCGCCCTTCACGAGGTGCTACGCCGCGACTATCACGACTTCCAGCCGCGCAACATCTACTGGGAAGAGGAGAACGACAAGGTGCTGGTCATCGACTGGAATCTCCTGTCCACCGAAGGCGACTTAGATGTGGCCAACGATGTACTGACGTTGGGTACGCTGCTCTATCGGCTGTTGGTGGGCCTTCCGCTGCCCGCGGCAGGCGTCACAGCAGCGAAAGGTTGGGGCGAGTTGACCGTGGGTGTACAGGCCATTTTGCGCCGGGCTACGCATCAGCACCCTTACCTCCGCTACAAGAATATGAGCGAGTTCGGAGACGACATTGCCAAACAGCTACAGCTCTGGACAAAAGATGTAGGCGATTTGCTCAATTCAGGTATCGACGCTTTTGATCGCAGCAAGGCTGTCGACCCCACCCCGACACGTGAGACCATCCGCAAGCGCCAGCACGACATGGACGGCGCGCGCAATTACTTTCGGATTCTCGAGCAACGCGAGCGTGAGTTGACCTCTTCGCAGCGTCCAAGGTTTCAAAAGACAAACGCCGACGTCAAGGGCACACGAGAAACCAGCGCACTGCTGCGCACGGGACGCGAACTGCTGTTCGCAAACGACTCAGGTGAAGCACGCAAGACTTTCGGTGACATCATCTCGGCAACAAATGATGCCGCCGAGCAGCTGCAGGCCATACGCTGGAGCTTTGCCTGCGTCGTTGACGCCCCAAGCCGTAGCGCCATGGTGGAAGCATGTGACCTGGTTGACGCCGGCCAGCTGCAGAATGCACGCGAGAAACTGGAAGGCGCGCAGAACCTGCGCGAACATAAGGCAATCACCATGCTGCTGGACCACGTAAGGGCGCAGCTTGTCTGGGAGACGGCCAGCGGATTGCTGGCTACGGCGCAGCAGGCAAACGACCCCGAATCTTACAAGCGCGCAGCCGAGACACTGCTGGAGTTGCAGATCTTGCTGGAGAAGCTATCGTCCAAGGATCAGCAGGAGCTGTATGCCATGCTCTGGGGCGATATCAGCAAGGCCAAGGACGACGCAAATGCCGCCGCCAAGCGGCTCAACCTGGCACGAGCCAGTGTCGACGGCATACGACAGATGTATGCGCGACTGGCACCCAACGCTGCGGTCACAGAGCTCCAAAAGCACTTGCGGGACAGTAGTCGGGTGATCCCCCAGAGCACACTTGCCACACTTGGCCTCGATCTTGCCCGTGAGTGGCTTGCAGCGGCGGCAGCGGGCGAGATTCCCAGCGCAACGGTGGCTACGCCTGTTGCATCGACAGCAGGCGGCCTCGCGAAAACTGCTCCATTGCTGGCCGAGCAAGACCAGCCCAGTGCAGCACAGTCAGATGCCAGCTACCAACCTGTTGCAGGCAGCGGCACTGCGAACCGGTCATGGGACCTTGCATACGGGTGATCAGAGATGTCCGATGTATGAGAAGTGCTTCCAGTTTGTGCCCTGCATTCACCGATCAACACTGCAACGAATTTAGCGACGATAGGATTTCAATGGAACGTATGAAGGCCTTCGGCAGAAGTGAGAGCAAGACATGCTAGACAACGCCAGTGACAACACCAGCCTGATTGCACCAGATCCTGCCACGGCTGTTGCTGCTGCTCAGAATATGCTCGCCGTGGTCATTCCCTACCTGACCGGGCCAGAGCGCGTCGATGCCGTGAAGGACTGGCGGCTGGCAAGCGCTACAGCAGAAATCCTGGCCTTCACCGAAAAACCGTTCGATCTCCAGGCAGTACGCAAAGCGCTGGACACAGTGCTGGACAGCGGGAGCAGACCCTTACCGTTGCGCGCTGCGCTTGCCGTGTTCTTGACAGGCCGGCTGATGACTAGCGCCGAAAACCGTGGCGATTTGATCCTGGCCGACATTGCCTGCAGCGCCGCACAGCGGGCCAATCTGCCTAGTGTCGCTGAGCTGAGTCAACGCAAGGATGACCTGAACATAAAACTGACTACCGAAGTTGACGAAGCGCATGCAGCCTTCCTGCGCCGCATCACTGCGCTCCAACAGCAGGGAACGCCCGCTGCACTTCAGGACGCGATCCGACTTGTGCAAGCCCAAATAGTGAACATAGAGGCAGCGGACGGCTGGCAGCGAAAGCTGGCAGATACCCTCAAAACGCTCGAACTGGCCAATGCAGTGGCGGAGTTGGCTCAGCAGAAAGACAACCTTGTGGACCGCCTGCACCGGGCGACTGAAGTCCGCAACCTCGAAGAACTGGAACGTGAATTCAAGGACCTGCGCGACCGCGCAGGAAACAAGGATGCGCCGCCCGGGGCCACGGCCGTAGCCACAGCGTGTTCCATCTATGCCGAAAAGGCCAAAAATAGCGTTGCAGCTATCATGACTGTAAACAAGCACATAGAAATCGCACAGGCAGCTTTGCAGCGCTATGACGAGATCCAGCAGAAGCCAGCATATGTCGGCAGCGAGGCACTGGATCGGGAGTACAAGGTGGGACTGCTGACTGATGCACGAAAGGAACTGAACGAGGCGAATGCACTGGCGCTGAACTACGATAAAGTGCAAACCCTCCAAAAACGGGTCGATAGTGCCTGGCGCGCAGAACAGGGCGATGCTACACCTTACGCGCCGACCAATCCGGTAAAGGCCGAGCTGACCCGGTTGACTGCCGAAGCAAATAAACTCATTCAGCAGACCGACCAGCAGTTTAGCAATTTGGCAGAAAAACAGTCTGTGCTGACCAAGGATGTCAGCAATCTGCAAAAAACAGTAGAAACAGTTGGCAAGCAACTGCGGCAGTTGCAGGATGTGATAGCACGCGACAAACGGATCGCACTGGCGTTGCTTCTCGGGGTGCTGGCAGTGGCTCTGGTAGGGGTGGGGTGGACTTGGTGGCAGGGGCAGCAGCAAACCGCCGTCCACGAGGCCCGGGTGCGCCAGGCAGGCACGGAACTCGAAGCGTCGGTTACCAGCAGGCTGAATGGACTGCTCACCTCGTTGCAGCCGCTGCCCGTCGCCGTGGCAGCGCTTTCTGCCGATGTGGCGGCGTTGGGCACAGCCGTGGCCGACCTGGGCACGAGCATGGTGACGAGCGACAGCGTTGCGATGCAGCAGGCCATCACCGACGGTGTGGCGATCGAAAAGGCGCGCGCGGATGCTGCCGTCGCGGCTGCAGCAACCATCGCCACGCAGCTCGCTGCCACGCAGACGGCGATCGCCGCAATTGCCTTACGCCAGAGCAACATTTTTTCTATCGAGCTGGCAAATGCGGTTGCCACCGCCGTGGCGGCCACGGTGACAGCACTGCCTGCGCCGGCGCCCGCGGTGACGCCTGAGCCAGCCGTCACCGAAACCGAACCAGACGCGGCGGCGCAGGTGACAGCGACGCAAATCGTGACGTCGAGCACAGTCACAATCATCTTCCCGACGGACGGCGCCCAGCTCTACACCGCGCCGTGGCAGATCGCAGTGACAGGTCGGCCGTGGCCGGTGGATTTCACCACTTTCCGCCTGCGGCTCAACGATGCTGCATTCGACCCCTTCAGCCCTCCCGGCCAGGAGACCTTCACCATTAACCGCAGCATAGACGGTAGCATGGACGGCAACATTGACACCTGGCCAACCTTGAGCGATACCGAAGTCGCCAAGCTATCCAGCCTCGGCCGGGTATTGCAGCCGGGCGCCTATACCCTGCAAGTAGAAGGGCTGGCTGCCGACGGCGCGACGACGGAGCTGGCCAGGTCTTCCTTCACGATTGTTGTCGAGCCGCCGCTTGCACAGGTGAACCCCCAGAGAGGCATCGAAAGACGAATTGCGCCTGATCTTGCCGACACCACCATCGCTCAGGGCGGCGCTCTGCCACAAAACACTTCCGTCAAGCTGCTGGGCAAGACCACCGGCCCTGACGACAGCAACGCTGACAATCTGGTCCCCTGGTGTTTCTGGGAGTCCGTCGATGGCAATGTCCGGCGCGGCTGGACCCTGTGCAAGTATCTCTCGCTCGACAACCAGCCCGCCGACCAGCGCGCCGACGCCATCCCCAACCTCGCACCGCCACCTCCGCAGCTACCTCTACAGCCAGAAAGCTTGAAACAGAGTCTACCAGCCACGTTGTTGCTGCATGTAGGCTTGGAACTACTGCCTTTGCCAGGAAAAAACGCTCTCCCTCGATCCCGAACGACCGCAGATCACACCTTGCCGGCGACAAGCGCCTGGCTGCGTATTCGCCAGCCGGCAACCTGCTCGTCACCGCATCCATCGATGTCTATGACTGTGCTGAAGGTAGCTTGCGAATTTTTGGGGTGAGTTTAGGGCGTGTGGGGCATGCACCAGCAAGTGCATTGTCAATCGTTGTCTGGTCCACAGATCATCGTTTTCATCCTCGCTCATCAAACGAGGGAGTAAGCAATCATGTATGATGCAGAATCCGTGAAGGCGCTTTCGCACCAGTTGGAAACCCGGCTCAACGATGCGAGTCGCGCCGAGCGTTACAAGGATGCAGTCACAATTGCCACTGCGCTGGAGACGCTGAAGGCGTGGGATGCAGCCGGACGCGGCGGTGAACTGCCTGCGGAGGTAACTGCGCTGGAAGGGCTTACCTTGCCGGGGCCAGCAACAGTCGCGCCCCCGGCAGGCCAGGTAGCAGCACCTGCCGCTGGGCCGTTGCCGCCCGGCGATCCCGTGGCGCCAGAGTTTGCCGACGCCCTGCGCGAAGCCAACGCCGCCACCCTCGCCGGCCAATTCGACGTTGCACAGGCGCGTCTCCATGCACTGCAGAAGATGGTCAGCAATACAGCTGAAGAAAGCGTGCTGCGCTCGGCCCAGCGGACCTTGAACGAACGCCTCACGACGACACTTGGCAATGCCATCGAAGAGGCGCGGGCCGCACGGCAGCGCGGGGCGTCGCCCCAGGTGCAGCGGACTGCCTGGGAAGCGGTGCAGCGCCTCGATCCAGAGCTACCCGAAGCAGTCGATGCTCTGCGCATGTTAGAAACCATCGAACTTGCCCGCAGTTCGCTCGAACAACTGACCGCTATTCAGCGCCGTCTGAGTGAGATCCGCTACGACATCAACGAAATCACGCAGGCGCGCCGCATTGTAGAGGGCATGCTATACGACAAAGCGCTGGAAAATGCCGGGCGCAAGCCAGAGGTCGAGTTGCTGCTGAGTCAGCTTAACGAAATGCGCACCTCGATTCAACAGGCTTCTGACGGAGGCACAAGCAGCGAGCGCTCCGGTGCGCTGGAAAAGGCCTTTGACGTTTTCCGCAAAGCGTTTCGCGACGGCTTCGTCACCATCTTGGACGACCAGACAGGCGAGCCAGTCAAAGTCCAAGAAACATACGACCGCATCCGTCGGCGCTACTTCGATCTACAGATCTCGCGCACCGACGAACGCTTTAATGATGCGACACAGGCACTGACGAGCGGTAGCCCAGAGGTGGCGGTCAACCGCCTGACCGAAGCCCTTGCACTGCTGGAGAAAGTGGAGGATCAGAGCGGCGCAGAGTGGCGCACGCGCGTCGAGGCGCAACTGGAAAAGTCCAGGCAGGAGGCAGAGGCGAAAGCACAGGCGGACACCCTGATTACGCAGGCACGCGATGCCGGCCACGAACGTCAAAAGCTGAGGCTCTACCAAAGCGCAGCCAAAGCCTACAGCAAGTACCCTGGCATCGGCGAGTTGATCCGTGACACAGAAACGAACATCATTCGCATCATACTCAACGACGTGAGAATTCTCATGGAGAGCGCCAGGACCTACCTGGGCGGCCGTAAGTTTCCTGAGGCGCGGCGCGCCTGCGAAGATGCCCTGCGTGCAGGCCAGGAATTTAGTTTTGTGCAGAACAGCGCCGACTACCAGGCCCAGCACGGACACATCGATGCAATGTTGCGCAAAATTGGCGATGCCGAGGTCCACTGGCAGAAGCTGCAGGAGAAAATCGACGCCATCCAAACCGCGTTGGACGGTAAGAACCTACGCGTAGCGCGACGACTGCTCGAACAGATTGCCGACGCGGACCTGGCAGACGCGCGAGTCACCGCCCTGAGCATGGCCATCTCCGTGAACAGCGAAGATGCGCAACAAGAGGCGGATGCTCAGAAGGCCTTTGACGGCCAGCGCTACGAGCAGGTCATCACCATCTGTGAGACGCTGCAGGACAGCGGCGGACCCTATGCCGAGAGCGCGGGCCGCATGCTGCGGCGGGCGCAAGTGCGGCTCTGGTCGCGCCAGGCAGCAGCCGCCCAAAGCAGCGCCCAACTGGATGCGGCTACCGGGCTGTACGAAAAGGTCGTTGGGCTGAGCGGCATGCTGCCGCCTGAGGATGCCCTGCTCATCGAACAAGCCCGGACTGCGCTGCGCGCCGTCACCCAGGAGCGCAGCGACAGCCAGCGCTATACAAAGGAATTGGATGACCTGCAGAAAGACCGGAGCGATTGCCGCTGGGACAAGTGGTACCAAGGCTTGCGAGCCTTGCGCCAGCGAGCGCCCGATTGGTTCAAGCCACGCATCGAAGAGCAGTTAGGCAGTGGCATGGATGAATGGCGTGCGTATGTGCTGTCAAAGGTCGCACAGCATACGAACGGAGACCAGCCAGACTGGCAGAAGTTGTTTGACCTGATGCACCCGTTACACCTCGCTGGCGGCATCACCGTGGTCACGCACCGCGATGCTGGCGCCACAGGCGAATCAGAACTCGACCGGCTGGCCGAAGACGAGCTTTCCGCCCACTACCGGAAGGCTGCGGTTGCCTATTACCGAAAACAGGCGACGGAGTGGGAGCAGAGTGGGGTGGGGGCGGACATCAAGCATGCCTACCAGTTTCGGTTGAACATCTACAACATGGCACCCCAGCCTGCCGTCGTGGAGCGCAAAGAGATGATCCACACGCTGCGGCTATGGGTGGAGACCGAAGTACGCAGCGCCGCTGCCAACGGCGGCCCAGCCCAGGCGGTGCAAGAGTTGGACAAGAAGCTGCAGACGTACGATCACGAGTTGAAAACAGACGGCGAACTACACAAAATGGCAGTCACATACGCGCTGCTTGCGCAGCAATTTGACCGCGCAGCGCGGGAAGCCGATGCGTTGCAGTATCTCTATTCTTCTACGGATCAGCGCGAACAGGCGCGCGGCTGGCAGAAGTTAGTGAGCGCACTCCGAACCTTTTTTAGCGCCAACGGCCAGGCCAATCGAGAGCAGGGTGTGCGTGAGCTGATGTTGCTGCGCAAGACGCTCTCAGAAGCACACTCCCACGGCACGGGTAACAGCGGCGATAGACGCATGGCAGAGGCCATAGACGATTTTGCAGTGCGCCTGGCCGACGGGTTACACAACGAAGTGCAGAACACCAGCGCCGCGCTCTCCAACGAACAGATCCTCCAGTGCGTGCGTGTCTATGACCTGATCCTGCAACTGCGCAGCGACGACAAGCGTGCACGTACTGGCATCGAGCAACTCGCCGGCCCGCTCAATCAGATTGGCACTGAGCTAGTCCAAAGGGCGCGGACAGAACTGGCAAGGAACAGCGGATCTGCCGGACACGAGCAGATGGACGTGCTGAACAACGAATTGCGCGCGATTTTGCAAGCCTACAGACTGCTGAACCAGCTGGCGTCCCCTACGGCGAACCAGCTGGCGTACTTGCATGATCAAGTACGCCAGCGGATTCAGCAGGACAGCAACCTGCAGCAACTATTGGAATCCCTGGCCCAAATGTGGGTCAAGGTGCTTACGAAGACGTGGGATGTGCAACCGCTGAGCGACAAGCTGAATTCCGTGCCGCACAATATGCGGCACGCCTGGAAGATAGACCTGTCTGAATGGAACAGCAAGGTAGAGACAGCGCGCGAGACGCTAGGCAAACTCAAGGGTATGCTCAGGCAGATCAGTGAAAACTGGGAGGCCGAGGAATTCGATGACGTCGTGCGGGGGTGCGACCAGTTCGACAACGAATTGATAAACGCCAGACGCGAGCTAGGTCGTGAACTGACGCTGCTGTCGGACTTTGCTATGAATGACAGGACGACGCGCCAGCCCCTCAACAGTGTGAAAGAAGTGCGCAATGCGGCGTACAACAAACAGATGAACTATCAAGCCTGGGAGTACTGGATGGCCACTTTCCAGTCTCATACTAACGAAGCGCGCGTTGCGCATGCTGCGGCCAAGCAGTCGCTGGACGCACAGCCGCCTTGCCTGACCAGGGGCCGTCAACAGCTGGCGCTTCTGCTGAAGAGCTATAGTACCCTAGTCACCCATTTGGAGGCACAACCCAAAGAGCTGCTGTCCAAAAAGGCTGACACGCTGACAAGGGAAGTGCTTAAGAAGAATATCAAGACGTTGGCCGAGCAGGAGATTGCTACCGGACAGGCGCAGCTGGAAAAGATAGACCAACGCATGCAAGAGATCCAGATACCACTGCAAAAATTAAAGCGCTGGCGTAGCCGCAAGCTAAACTTCACCAACGACAGTACCCGCAAACTGTTCCGTGGGTTCCTGGAAGAGTTGCGCAAGATCGATGCCTGTAACCCAGACGTAGAAGAATACGTGGCCGACTACCTGCGCATCACAAAAAAAACAACGTTCTGAGAGGCTATGTCACACTTACCCAGTATTCTCGATCGCGAGTACAACTCCAGTGCCAGGCCTGCACCGTCGATCTTGAAAAAGGAGCCTGTCATGTCGTGCCGTCTTCTGGTGCTCTCCGATGTTCATGCCAACTGGCCGGCACTGGAAAGTGTGCTGGAGGATGCAGCAGGCCGGTATGACACGGTCTGGTTTCTGGGCGACGCTATGGGTTATGGCCCTTTCCCGATAGAGTGTCTGGAATACCTGCGCGACCAAGTTTGCGTCAGTCGCTGGCGCACTGGCAACCACGACTTGGGGATCTTCAATCGCGTCCCGGACTTTGCCTGGGCAAACGTAGCCAGCGCCACGCTGGCCATTCATCGGCGCGAACTGGCCGCACTGCGCCCCGATCTTCTGACTTGGCTGGATGGGTTTGCCACCCTTGAGCGTTGCGGCCCGTTGGGGTGCCAGCTAGGGCGCGGTCAGCAGGTGTGGACCCACGCCAACCTGGAGAACAACCTGAATATCTATCTATTTCCATCATCCACACATGATACACGCCTGAATCTGCTCCGGTTGCGTACACATCTACCGCAACCGAAGCAGTGCGCCTGGCTGTTGGCTGGGCACTCGCATATCCCGTGTCTCTTCCAGCTGCCTGCAGCGGAGACTGACTATCTGAGGGCTCGGCCGCTGACAATTCGCTGGGGTGAACCGATTTCGGTCGCAGGAGATCATTACTATCTGAATCCTGGTAGCGTGGGCCAGCCTCGCGACGGCAACCCGGCGGCCTGCTACATGCTCCTGGACACGCAGGAACTGACTGCCACCTGGCGACGGGTGGAGTATCGTGTTGACATCACCGTTGCCGAGATGCGTAACAAGAACCTGCGTTTCGATTATGGCTACCCGGTGGAGAGCCTCCAGCGCTGGTACGAACAGGGTGGCACACCGGATACGATCGGAAAACTGGCTAATATCTATCAGAGGATGCCTGATGGACTGAGCGCCATCGCTTACCCCTGAACCCAGTAGGCCCCCTTATGAGATTTGCTCGCGTCGAAGTCTACGTTGCAGTTGTGGTGCCGTTGGTATTGTCAGCGATCCTAACTGGATCCCTGCGAGTATATGCGCAGTCAGAACGCACAACAGGAGGCATTCAACCAGCCCATTGTGTCGTAATCTTGATCGACAACAGCAGAAGTCTGGCGGCTCCGGGTCTGGGAATCATTGCGCAACAAAATATGCAAGCAGCAACTGCTCTAGTACGCTTTCTATTGAAGTATGCGCGCTCATTCTTGGCCGATGATGTTGCTATAGGCGCGAATTTCTTTGGTTATACAACCACTACGCAAGCATTCCCCATACAGATGGCAGGCCGATGGAGTGAAGGTGATATCGATAACATGAAAGCATTTTCATGTAGCGATGAAGGGCAACAACAGGATGATCCCTGCTATGGCACGAAAAGAATCGACGCGATGAATTGGGCTGTTCAGCAGATATCGTCGTGCCCTGCACGATACGGAGTTGGGCGCAGCCAAATCCTGTTGTTGACTGACAGCGTATTCGAGACTGACAACAGAGTTGATACAGTTGCCGCCACTCGAAGATATCTTGCCTCTGAGATTTCGATTCCCGTGCTACCGATACTGCTTAGCCCAAACGCTGATAGCAGTGTCTGGGATGGTTGGGCAGATGAAGGTATTGTAGCTAGACCTGTCTCAATGCCAGATTATCTTGATTCTGATAACGCTGGCCAACTGTATCTGAATGTGCTAGACCAACTGCAATGGGTCACGCCAGGTACGACTGTCCAAATCTTGCTGGGAAAAGATCAGGATTACTCACGAGCAGTCAACGATGGTATGCTGTTTGACCTTACCCCGGACTTATACACCATTACGCTGGACACCGTTGTCTCGACCGGCATCACACTGTCCTTGACCGGCAATCCAACTAGACAAACTGATGCTCGCTATCAATGGAACCCACCGTTCTCTTCATCAATTGCGATTTCTGCTGAAGGGAAAGGTATTGTCGCATATAGATTCACAACAGAAACTGTCCAGCTCAACGCGCAATTTGGGGTCGAACCTTCAACAGATGAAGATCCACTGACTTATGTGATAACAGCCAGTATCGCAGCACTCGGGCGTACGATACCACCCGAATGGCTTGAGGTGGATATCGGAGTCATAAACCATGAAGACACTTCAGTATTGCCGTTCAGGCAGCAGATTGGATTTGACGAAACAGACAAGCTATGGAGGGGTGAGATCGACTTCAGACGCGCAGGCAACTATACGCTCACACTCGAGTTGAGGCCAATACCGCCATGGCAGCCAGATATACCACCTTTTGCGCCACTCGTTGTGTCGGTTAAGGATGAGAGTTGGGAATATGAGATTCAGCTCGAACCCCTAATTCCTCGCGCCAGGGAGCCAGTGACCATTGCACTACTGGCAAGGCATGAATCTGTCATCACAGACGCGCGCGAAGTCTCGAAAGTAGTTGTGGAGGTTACCAATCTAGACGAACAACCGCCAGTGTCAGACCGATATCAACTCGAGCAGATTTCTAGCAGTTGGCAACGGGTAGTTAGTTTGGTAGCTGGCAATTATCGAATTCAAGGGGAAATTCATGAGAAAGATGGAAGTATAAACGACACGAGCGCAGTATATTTTGCTGTGCCAACGGCCACCGACACACCTGTGCCAACGGCCACCGACACACCTGTGCCAACAGCCACCGACACACCTGTGCCAACAGCCACCGATACACCTGTGCCAACGGCCACCGACACACCTGTGCCAACGGCCACCGATACACCTGTGCCAACGGCCACCGATACACCTGTGCCAACGGCCACCGATACACCTGTGCCAACGGCCACCGATACACCTGTGCCAACAGTGTTCACGGCTTTACCCGGCACAGATAATTCATCAGCCCTTTCGGTGACGACAGAACTGCACGAGAGCCTCTTTGAATTCGTGCTGCTCATTCACGTGACTGGTTTTACACCAGGTGCAAATGTTGATCTTACTATTACTGATATTGGTCCGCCTGCAAAAGTATTGATGGATGAATCTATCGGGATTCCTCAGAAAGCAGCAGTCTCTTTGGTTTATAAGAGACCGTGGTTGCGCCAAGCTCAGTTATTGGCTGTGGCACGGGACAGTCTGTCTAGAGAGAAAAAGGGAGAATACACCACAACAGTAAATGGATGGTTTTCTCCTGTTGCTGTGTTGTTGTTTGCTTCAGCCCTGATTTCGCTTTCATATTATGCCCACCGCAAAGTTGTGGGTAACGCTTCCGAAAGCAACAAAAAGCTTCAAGAGTCTGAGAACAAGCTCAGTGAGGAAGTCAAGAGGTTGGAAAAGTGGAAGCCGAATGATGAAATCCTGAGCCAGTCAACAAATTTCACTGATAAACCCAAAGAAATCGAGAAGCTTCTGGCTTCGCTGACAGATCATAACCCCTATAGTGAAGAGATACTCACAAAAATGGGAACGTCACTTGCCTTGCATCTGGACAAAATGTCGATGGAACAATTTGAGTCAGATCCAGTCATTCGTGAGCTGATCAGATTGGCACACAAACATCAACCCGGAGCACTTGAGGTGCTCGTCTTCGCGCTATTGAAATGTTCGGTTAGTCAAGAGGAACGCTACAAAGAAAAGCAAAATAATCCGGATTGGAAGCAGTGCATAGCAGCGTCTCCTGTTGCAGTCATCTATAACCCTGATCTCTCAGCAGCGCTACTGCGATACCCTACTGTAATCACCAAAGTTGTCCAATGGGATGCTTTGAAGGACAGCAAACTCAAAGATCTTTGGAGCAAATGGGGGAATTGGGCAAAAAAAACAGTCAACATCCGAAATCTTAACTTCGCTGAGATCTTTTCACCAATTGGTGAAAATAAAAGGGGTTTAGACCAACTGGATGATTTATTAACCGACGTCCACGACTGGCTTACAAAGCAGTGTAATTCAGACTTTCCACAGAAACAACAACTGTGTCAACTAATGCACTTCTATGCTGATTTGAAGACACTACTCCGTAGTGCTCGTTGCGAATGTGCATCTGTGAACTCCCCAAACACCTACCCTCCTGACGAGATTCCAGCCGCGTGCAAACAACTGATCACACAGTTTAAGAACTCTAATACGTTTGAGCAAATGGCAAACTATCTCCGCAAGATAGAAGATAATGGAGGGTCAAATGAAGCATACATCCTGCAAACGATTGTTCTGCGAATTGGCCTGCTAGAGGGGTGAAAGTTCAGCACCAATAATTCAGAGTTCAAAATAAAGGACGAGCCTGATGGCTATGTCCCTCTGGGCAGGCATGTTGATGGTAGGAGGTAGTAAAAATGTTCAGAATAAAGGACGAGGCTGATGGCTATATCCCTCTGAAGCAATCTTTTGAGGTCATACTAATGCTGGGTGACGACTCCGAAGTTACGTATCCAGTCACACTTAATGGCACCCAACCAGTAAATACTCTCAATTTCACGCTAGGTGACGACAAAAAGTCAGCAAAAATAGATCAACAACACAAGCTCAACCTGTCAGAACCATATGAATTTCATGTGTCAGTCATTGGCCCTAGCGGGCAAACGCTTATCGACAAAAGACTTATTGCGCGCATCCCTCTGGAGACTATTCCGGTGGATACCACAATGCCAAGGAAGTCAAGTATTGTTCACGACACCAAAATCATCAACACTGGCGCTCCCAATATGGGGTATACGCCTGACAGCTTCCTTGAGCAACTCAACCAATTGAGACAGCCCCTCAATTGCTCGCACATAATGTGGATTCAGGGCCCCTACGGAAGCGGGAAAAGCTCATTCATTGAAAAATTCAAAAGCCATCTACAACTCGAAAATTGGTGTCTGGTAGACCTTACACATCTGGCAATTAAACAAAATATGGGGATCCCTAGTCTGGTAGGTTGTGTTGTTGAATGTCTTGATAAGTACACAGGATTGGGCGAAGGCCCAACTGCAGCTGCACTTCAGGGTGATCAGGAACAACATGAGTTCGCTCGAATACAAGCAATTCAAAAACACTACTCCGTAATTCTCACAAAAAAATATTTGGGAATAGTCTTCCTGCTTGATGAGTTTGATCAAGCGTGGAAAGGCCAAGATGGATCGAAGCCGAATGTTACGCCGGATGAAGTGATCGAGCAATTGAAAACCCTGATGAAAGCAGTTCCCTACAGCCGACAGGAGAATTCAACTCCCAGAACAGCGTTCGATATACCAACTTTCGTCGTGATCGCTGATTATTTACATCCAGAGAAACGCCTTACAGAACAATACCTGCAACAATTGAATAATTCACAATCCAATGTCGACAGACCATTAACTTTGCATAAACACGAGATCGATCCGCGTTACACACTTGAAGATATCAAGAAAATTGTCTCTCAACTCGTTCCTCCCCGTCTGCGTAAAGATGCAAATATCACCACCCTCTCAAGCCGCATATTTGCCTGGACAACAGGTCATCGCACTTGTACGAACTTACTCCTCTACGAATATTATGACTATTGTTATCAGAATCGAAAAAGCATCCAGACGCTCGCTGACTGGCCACATCTCGATGTCATATTCGGTGATGAATCCGTCAGAAAGAAAATTGAAAAAAAGCTTCAAGCATTACTTGATGTGGGTTTTAAGATTGCGTTTGCGCCCAACCCTCATCATATATCTACTCAGCGTACTACACCCGAGGAAAAAAAGCTTCTTGGATGTATCTTCGAGAAAGAACGTCAACGCGAACAACATCCCTCCACAGGAATTGAGGCAGTGCTTGATAGTCTGTTGAGCAAAGGTCTGCTTATCAAGAGAAACGATCAGTACTTCATTGCGAATCCACTACTGAAGTGGTATCTTGCCAGTCTGGACAAATCAGGCGGGTCCCCATATGCATGCGCCTAGATACACGATTCCGGGCTGTCAACGAGTTGTTTTCATATCTATTGCTGGCAGCCAGCCGGATTTTGATATCTTGGCGGAGGATGCTTCGCAGCAAGCTTGCATCCTAGCTACCAAGGAACCGCTAACAAGACTGAAACTTATAGATGACTACGCCCTGGCAATTCATCAGCACAACACATCAAAACATTTATTTGTTAAGCGCGGTGACTCATATGGCAAAGATATATTGCACATTTCACCATTGATCAGCAATTGCAACAATCCCTTCGCTGAACTTAATCAACTCAAAGCGTATCTGCAATGGAATAGGCAAAGGATTGTGGTGGATCTTGGCAACGTTTCTCTGCATAGCCTATACCAGGATCAGGATTCGGCTGACTTCTTTTTTTCTAACGATTCGAATATCTCAAGCCAATTCTACTGGTTTGCTCATTGTACACTCAGCGACTACTTGTCTGACACAAACGATAATCGATACAAGCAGTGGCGGCAATCTTGGAAACCCGTCCCTTTGGTGCTGTGGGACAAAGAATTCTGTAATCAATTCCCAATGTGTTTTGTTGGAGCACACCCGGCCTTGGAAGGTCTAGCAAGGCATTTAGAAACTGAGCAGTTACGAAACTGGCATAATTCAGCCTGCTGCGATCCATATTCGACTGGGGATCAGATACCTATAGAAATCTGCCGGGCAGTCTGTGATCAAAGAGAGATTCTGCACAGATTCTGGGAAGAGTTACCTAAGGACTACCAGAATGTACTGATTACATTGGCCACAGGGGTTGGAGAATCGCCTGATCCGCATCGACTGGACCTACTCAAACAATGCAATGTGATCCGTCAGGACAGTCGTTTGGAGTGGGTTCCTTTTGCTCCTGTGTTTTCGATTTACATTGCGAAATGCATCAAGGGGGACTGCGCAGAGGAGATAGTTGAACCTCAGAAAACTCCGAAGGAAATCATTGCAGATATTGGTCATTTTGTGGTCCATTCTTGGCAAGACCTGTTGTATACCCAGCGGACTGCACTTTTCTTGATGATCATAACGCTTACACTTTGGGCGTTCATCGACCCAAGAGTGGAACCTCTAAATGTAGTTGCCGCGACGATTAATAGCTTGGCGTTCTTTCTGTCTCCAAGGCTAAAAAAATATTTATTCGAGGAAGCTGGATATGATAAGGAACAACTTACAAGGCCCGATATCTATGTATCTGTGGCGCTGTTCATCTTAATGATCGTGCTGATCTATTTGATTCTGAGACAGCCTTAGCACTGTCTTTTTATTTATGACCAGATTTCATTAATTATGGCCTCCGTTTACGCGTGACAACTAATCGCTGAAATTAGCCGCACCCGTGTGTCATCGCTGTTAACTGGTTACTGATATTCGTACTAATCCACATTTATGGAACGCTGCGTGCCCAACAGATTTTGACGTTCCAACGCCGCACATAATAGGGAGCGCGCAATAGCACATTTCATTGGTGTTAGTATCGGCATTCTAGGCGTCTTTATACTGGGAAGCAGGCTTGTGCTACCGCGCGACCTGATCAGCGTCCCCTGGCAGAATCTATTGGGTCTGGTTCTCACCGCGCTGGGTTTTGTGTTCGTGCTCAACGCTAGCCGTAACGCAGCGCGCAGGCTGGCTGTGCTGCTTGGGCTACTGGGTTTATTGCTGTTGGGCGTGGCAATTGTGCTCACGATGCTGGGCTTCTCCCTGTTCGGCGGCTTTGGCAGCCTGTTTCGCGAGGCGGTGGGCTTGATCTTCTGTGTCGCAGCCTATGCCATCATGAAATGGGAATCAGAGCTATTGGGATACGGCGATGATCGATTGTGAACCAAGCTATGACCCCGCTTGTTGATACCGTCGGTCCTTGATGTGTCCACGCTTGTCGACAATTGTATTGACAATTAAGGAGCTTCACCCATGAATACCACGATAGGTCTCATCATCACCGGCTTCGGCAGCGCTGTCGCAGTCATCGCCTTTTTCTTACCTTGGTTACGCGCCGACTTCATCAACACTGCGCTGCCCATAATCGAGATGATCATCGGCTTTTTCAATCAGCAGCTGAAAAAAATTGTCCAGCAATTGCACGGCGTGTCCTCGCTCACAGCCTACACGGCGGTGTTTGACCTGGGCTTTCTCAGCACCGAGTTCCGGCTGGTCATGTTATTGCCACTGATCATGGCCACGATTGCTATCCTGGGCATCATCATCACGCTGGCGACGCAAGGACGCGCAGGTCGGGTTATGAATGCCATTGTGGCCATTGCGGGCGCCATCGTTGCCGGTTTGCTCGTGCTCAACATTACCAATCTGAGTCGCCTGGGCTTTGGCGGGGACTGGCCGGTGGGTGCAGCGATAGCTTTCCTAGGCTTCAGCCCTTCCACCGGCTTCTGGCTCTCGCTGGGCGGGGTGTTGCTGATTGTCGTTGGTGCAGTGATCGCCGCTGTGGCCAGTACGCTGGCGTCCAACCGACAAGTCAACAATCCGCCCTACGTTTGATTTCTTCGGCGCTGCCGCAGGCTGGCAGCAGTCAACGCCCTGTCCTGTGACGCGGACATGACCGCAGCCGACCTCCAGCAACACCTGACCACGGCGAAGCTGACACTCAATCGCCAGCAGCAGCAACAGGTCAACAATGCGCTGGCGGTCGCTGTGTACCACGGCATTACGCCAAACTGGCCCCATGCATGCCCCATCATCAGGCGGAACTCGCTGCGTTTGGGGAACGCTATTGGAGGTTTTATCGTGACCTGTTGGCCTACAAACAG
Source organism: uncultured Chloroflexota bacterium (assembly GCA_903879975.1). Taxonomy (GTDB): domain Bacteria; phylum Chloroflexota; class Anaerolineae; order Caldilineales; family Caldilineaceae; genus Caldilinea. The sequence continues at coordinate 34,528 of CAIRNL010000194.1, forward strand.
GCACCCACCGCAGCCGAATGCACACGGTTAGAAGATGCGTTTGACACCTTGGTGGAAACAGAGAGCGGATATGCGGCGTTGGATGACCGGATCATCAAAACCGCCGATAAACGGGCTCAGTTGTTGGCGGTGCTGAAAGATCCCGACATCCCCCTGCACAATAACGATATGGAACTGGCGGTCCGACGCCGGGTGCGCAAACGCGATGTCAGCTTCGGCCCTCAATCACGGGACGGGGCACAGGCCTGGGATACCTTCCAAACCCTGGCCGCTACCGCCGCCAAACTCGGCGTGGGGTTCTTTCACTACCTCCGCGACCGCATTGTCATGCCGGAGACCACCCCCAGCTTAGCCGAGCTCGTAGCCTACCGGGCCGGTGTCGCCGTGCCATCGGTGACTTGATCCAGTACTTTTGGA
>CAIRNL010000195.1 GCA_903879975.1 uncultured Chloroflexota bacterium
ACAAAGACATCACACAGGAAAGTGGGATCTATGGAGGGGACTCGTTGTTGCGCTGTTGATCGCAGCGGGGTGTAGCCGTCCCGCTGCCACGGTCGAACGGAGCAGCACAGGCGCTGAGGTGGATGCGCCTACGTCGGTGGCTAGGGCTGTGTTTCCCACAGCTGCGGCGACAGCGACCGCTGTGCCCACTGCCACCAATCGTGCAACGCCCATTCTGGAGACACAGCCGGCTACTGCCTTCGCCCCAACGACGGAGGTTTCACTGGCGGCCTTTTTGCCGACGCCTACGCCCACTGCGACCCTGCAGCCGATGTCGGCCTACGCCCCGACGCCGGACGGCGCAGTCCGCACCCTGCGCGTGCCAGTCCTCATGTACCATTACCTCAGCGCGCCGCCCGCAGGCGCCGACGTCTACCGGCTCGATCTTTCGGTGTCACCCGAGCTTTTCGCTGAGCATCTGGACCGGCTACAGGCCGAAGGATACGCGACGATCAGTCCCTACGATCTCGTCGAGGCGCTCCAGCGTGGCAGCGAACTGCCCCCCAAATCTGTCCTGATCACGTTCGATGACGGATACCGCGACAACTATGAGAATGCCTTCCCCCTGTTACGCGAGCGTCAATTGCAGGCAACCATTTTCGTTGTGACCGACTTCATCGATGAAGAGCGGCCAGCTTATCTGACGTGGGAGATGGCTCGGGAGATGCTTGCCAGCCGGATCGCCATTGAATCGCACGGGCGCAACCATGTGGGGTTGGCGGAAAAGGATGACGACTATCTGGTCTGGCAGGCGCTTGGCAGCCTGGAGACGATCGAATACGAACTGGGTGTACGGCCGCGCTTCGTTTCTTACCCTGCCGGCGAATACGATCAGCGGACCATCGATGTATTTCGCAGTGCCGGCTACTGGGCAGGGTTCACCACAAAGCAGGGCACAGCGCAGCAGAGCACAGCGCCGTTCGAGTTGCAACGCATTCGTGTGCGCGGCACGACGAGCGCCGACGAATTGATTCGTCTTCTTGCGCTTGACTGGTAGCTTCATAGCCAAAGCGCCGGCTGACGGACTGCCCGGAGTTCGTCAACTGTAATTCTTTTGGTTCATCAACCGGATTTTCTGGAGAAGCCTGGTTTGTGGAACCGTACAATGCTGACTGACATCTAGCTAGTCATTGCTGATGACCGGGAGCAGGGCGCGGAACGAACTCTGATACTCCAACTGACTGTCGATATAATCGCCGGCCCAACCGCCGGTGATATAGATACTTCCTTCCGACCCGGTCGCTGCCAGGTTGTGCCATTCCCCCTGGATCGGCGAAGGGAAATTACTCCACGCATTGGTCGAGAAATCAAAGCGCTCGTGGTTAATGAGGGGTTGGGTCCAGCCGCCGCCTAATGCGTAAAGTGCGACCCCGTCATAAACCAGGGCCAGCCCTGCGCGCGGCGTCGCCAGTGGGGGCATTTCTCGTATCTGGCCCGTCGTCGGTGTCACCACTTCGACAAGATCGAGTTCACGCTCCCCATCGAAACCACCTACCACATAGATTTCGCCGCCCACGACTTCTGCTCCGTGAAAAGCACGACCCTTCGAAAGTTGGCCAATCCACTGCCAGGCATTGCCCAACCGGCCAGTACCCGGGGTATACCGCCAGATTTCACTTCGCGTGGAACGCCCATCCCAGCCGCCGACCAAGTAAAGCGATTCTCCGTCTGAAACCAACGCAGCACCTGCAAGCGGGTAGGGCAGACGGCCGACAGTTTCCCAACGTCCGTCAGGCAGGTCAAAACGGAAAAATTGGTCTGACAGGGCAGGTTTGGTATTGTTTGTCGGGGTGTTCTGACTGCCGCCAGCCACGTAGATTGCCTGGTCCAGCGTGGTTACCGCAAGATTCGCCAGTGGAACAGGAAGGGACTTACCGGCCGTCCACTTGTCGGTCTCCAGGTCAAACAGCCACACGTCGGCGCGCGCTGCACCCGTTGCATCTTCGCCGCCGATGACGAAAAGCTGCGTGCCGTTGCGTGCCATTGCATGGCGGCCTATGGGCTGGCGCAGCGGAGTGCGCATGCTCCAACGGGGTTCCAAGCGCACCGCGGGGGGCACCGTTACCGGTTGGCCGGCACTGGAAAGGATGTCGGTCGAGGCAGGGGTCAAGCCATCCAGATACGGTGCAAACAACAGGAGCAAGGATAGAGCAAGGGCTACCGCCAGGTAGACTCGCTGCCAACGTTGCACCGTCAGAGGAATAGGGGAGAGTTCGGTGGGTTCGGGCAGTACCTGTGGGGCGCTTTCGTCGGTGGCCTGCAGGGTGATGCCTGGCATGTGCAACCACCCACGTTGTATCAACAGCATCGACGCTTCCGTGCGACTGTTGACTTGGAGTTTCTCAAAAATATTGCGCAGGTGAACCTTGACTGTGTGCGGGCTGATGACCAGATCGCGCGCGATCTCAGCGTTGCTAGCGCCGGTAACCAGCAGCTGTGCAACTTCCATCTCCCGTTCGCTGAGCGGGTTTTCCGCTGGCACATTTCGGCTCGCGTACAGGTCTGCCATTGCTCAGATCAACCTTGTTGTCGACGTCATGGCTTCATTGTACCGAACGATACGGCCAGTCAAAAGCGCCGATCTCCACGAGGATCTCAGGGCAGTGAGGCACGACAGCAGACTGCCACCAGAGCAGTTACGTTCCGATAACGATGCCGCCATCGACGCGGATGATCTCGCCGTGGACAAAGGAGGCCTCGTCACTAGCCAGCCACAGGTAGGCATTGGCAATGTCGTCGGGTTTGCCTGCGCGGCGCAGCGGCGTCCGTTCGATCATCGTGTTGTAGATGTGTTCAGGCATCTTGGCGGTCATGGGCGTCTCAACGAAGCCAGGTGCGACGGCGTTGACACGGATGCCCTTTGGTCCGAGTTCGCGCGCCCATACCTTCGTCATACCGATGACAGCAGACTTCGTGGCAACATAGTTCGTCTGGCCAAAATTACCGTCGATGCCCACAATGCTCGCTGCGTTGAGAATCACGCCGCCACGGCCATGTGCCAACATCTGGTTGGCGGCAGCCTGCCCACATAGGTAGACGCCCTTGAGGTTGATATCGATCACCAGGTCGAATTCTTCTTCACTCATCTTACGCAGTTGCGCATCACGCGTGATGCCGGCATTGTTGACCAGGATATCCAACCGGCCAAAGGCGGCCACAGTTTGCCCGATGAGATTCAACACGCTATTGGCGTTGGTCACATCGACCGGCACGAAAATCGCAGCAGGGCGCCCGTGGGCATAGCGGTCATTGAGCGATTCAGCAAGTTCCTTACCTTGCTCGGCCATGACGTCGCAGATGACAACCTGTGCCCCCTCGCGTGCAAAGGCTGCGGCTGTTGCTGCGCCGATGCCGCGAGCCGAACCAGTGACAATTGCGACCTTATTTTTCAGGCGACCATAGCCTTGGCGAGTCACATCCTGCAATAGGCCGGTTTCGTTTGCCGCTGTCATGGAAATCGAGTCTCCCTTTCTGTTTCTGGGCACACAGCCTTGTACGGCAGCGGGCTGAATCTGGAAGAAGCTATCTGGGCAGTGAACGCGCTCCGGTCAGGTCTGTTCGTCCGCAGCATCAGCGTATCGATCGCTGGTTGCATGCAGGTTACGGCCACATCGACCGTTCAGGATGAGATCGGAGACGGGCAGGTACGACAGAGCGCTCCCCACTCGGCCATGCTGAAGGTCTCCGCCCGACGCGCTGGCTGGATGCCAGCATCGGCCAGCCACCGATTCACCGTCGTCTTGTCGAGCAGCAGCCCAGCCGCCAAGCTGTTGTGGATCTGCTTCCGTTTCTGGCTGAAGCCGGCCCGCACGACCCTGAAAAAGAGGAGTGGATCGACCTCGACGGCAGGCTGCAGCCGTACGCGCAGCTGCAGGATCGCGCTGTCGACTTTCGGGCGAGGGCTGAAGGCAGCTGCGGGTACGCGCTGCACAAGAGTTGGCTCGGCGTAGAACTGGACACTTGCAGCGAGCAGCGACATGTCGCCTGGCACGGCACAGATGCGCTGCGCGACTTCCCACTGCACCATCACGACAGCCAGGGTAGGCGGCACATGGCTCTCGAGCAGGTGCCGCAGCACGGCGCTGGTAATGTAGTAGGGCAGGTTAGCGACGACTTTATAGGAAATTGGAGACCGGAGGCATGCCACAGCAATCCATTGATCCGGGGCTTGTTCGAGGATATCGCCATGGACAATGTGTACATGTGGCTGGCCTGCGAAACGCTGCTGCAGCGGCTCGATCAACCGGCCATCGATTTCCACAGCAACGAGACATGCGACCTGCTCTGCCAACGCCTCGGTCAGCACAGCGCGGCCGGGGCCAATCTCCAGCACGGCATCGCTAGCGCTCAGTTCCGCTGCGGCCAGGATCGGTGCCAGATAACGTCGATCCGCCAGAAAATTCTGGCCCAGCGACTTTTTGGCCGGCACACCACTCATCGGCGATCTCCACCTTCTCCGACATAGACCGCAGATCAGGTGGATTGAGCAGATTCTGACGTATCAATCATCCGTGTACTCTGCCTGATCTGCCCAATCCACGGCCTCTCTCTTCTTTTTTACAGATTTGCCTATTCTTCTTCCAGGCTCAGCACGGACATGAAGGCTTCCTGGGGAATTTCCACGGAGCCGACCATTTTCATCCGTTTCTTGCCGGCCTTCTGCTTTTCCAGCAGCTTGCGTTTACGCGAGATGTCGCCGCCATAGCACTTGGAGAGCACATCCTTGCGCAGCGCCTTGACGTTGGCGCGGCTGATGACCTTGTTACCAACAGCTGCCTGGATCGGCACCTCGAACATCTGGCGAGGGATGATCTCCTTCATTTTGCTCACCAGACGTTGGCCTTTGTAGAAGGCAGCCTCACGGTGCACGATGATACTGAGGGCGTCCACCGGCTGGTGGTTGACCAGCACGTCAAGCTTGACCATATCCGACGGGCGATACTCGTCCAGCGCATAATCCATACTGGCGTAGCCCTTGGTACGTGCCTTCAGTTCGTTATAAAAATCGACGATAATCTCCGAAAGCGGGATCATGCAGACGATCTCGACGCGCTTGGTATCGAGCCAATTCTGTGTTTTGAGCTCGCCGCGTCGCTTGGTGATCAGGTCGAGCACCGGGCCGATGTACTCAGAAGGCGTGAAAATGCGCAATTCACACCAAGGCTCCTCGACGTGCTCGATCAGGGTAGGATCGGGCAGTGCGGCTGGGCTGTCGATCTCCAGCAATGTACCGTCAGTCCTGAGCACGCGGTACTCCACGGAAGGCGCCGTGAAGATGATGTCCATGTCGTACTCGCGCTCGAGCCGCTCCTGGATAATCTCCATGTGGAAGAGGCCGAGGAAGCCGAGTCGGTAGCCAAAGCCAAGCGCCTGGCTCGTCTCTGCCTCATACGTGAGCGCGGCATCGTTGAGTTGTAGCCTCTCCAGTGAGTCGCGCAACTCGTTGTAGTCATCGGGGCTGCTCGGGTAGAGGCCTGCGAAGACCATGGGCTTGAGTGGGCGATAGCCGGGCAGTTTTTCGGCTGCCGGGCGGCTGGCCAGCGTGATTGTATCGCCCACATCAAGATCTTGCAGTGTCTTGAGTCCGGTAGCAATATAGCCGACCTGGCCGGCGTGCAACTCGCTCACCGGCAGCATGGCGGGCACCAGCACGCCAACTTCCAGCGGTTCCATGAGCTTGCCCGTATTCATGGCCAGCAGCCGCGGCGTACCGGTTATCCGCCCGTCGACGACGCGTACGTAGGCGATGACGCCCTTGTAGGAGTCGTAGTGACAGTCGAACACAAGGGCGCGCACAGGAGCGTCCAGGTCGCCCTGGGGCGGCGGCACTTCGGCGATGACGCGCTCCAGCACGTCGGCTACGTTGAGGCCGGCCTTGGCGCTGATACGTGGGATATCCTCAGCAGGCACTCCCAGCAGGGCCTCAATCTCCTCGGAGACTTCATCGGGCATGGCTGCGGGCAGGTCGATCTTGTTGATGACCGGCACGATGGTCAGATCCTGCTCCAGTGCGGCAAAGAGATGCGCCATCGTCTGAGCCTGGATACCCTGTGATGCGTCGACGACGAGCACGGCACCCTCGCAGGCTTGCAGCGCGCGGTGAACCTCATAGCTGAAATCCACGTGGCCGGGCGTATCGATGAGATTGATCTCGTACTCCTGGCCGTGGCTACGGTAGATCATACGCACGGCACTGGCTTTGATCGTGACACCTTTTTCGCGTTCCAGATCCATGGAGTCGAGCAACTGCTCACGCATCTCTCGCTCGGTAACGGTATCCGTCATCTGAATCAGACGATCGGCTAGCGTGCTCTTACCGTGGTCGATGTGGGCAATAATTGAAAAATTGCGAATGTGGTCAAGATTCATGCATGGGATTATACCCCAGACGGGGCGTGTGGCGTGCAACAGCGATGGATTGAAGATCGTTACAGCGAGTCGGACAGCCCCTATCCCGATACTACACGTCCAACTGCCGTCTGAACCACGCCACCGTCTGCGCCATCCCCGTGCGCAGATCGATCTTCGGCTCCCAGCCCAGCACACGCCGTGCCTTGCTGATGTCCGGCTGGCGCTGTTTGGGGTCGTCCACCGGCAGCGGCTCGAAGCGGATGCCGGCCGGGTTGCTCGTCAGTTCGTTGATCACCTGGGCGAAGTCGAAGATGGTCAGTTCGGCTGGGTTGCCAATGTTGACCGGCTCGGTCTCGTCGCTCATGAGCAGGCGATAGATGCCGTCGATCAGGTCACTGACATAACAGAAGCTGCGCGTTTGCTTGCCTTCGCCGTAGACAGTCAGCGGCTCGCTACGCAACGCCTGGCCGACAAAATTGGGAACGACGCGGCCGTCGCGCAGGCGCATGCGCGGGCCGTAGGTGTTGAAGATGCGCACAATGCGCGTATCGATGCCGTGGCTGCGATGGTAGGCCATGGTCATCGCCTCAGCAAAGCGCTTGGCTTCGTCGTAGACGCCGCGCGGGCCGATGGGATTGACGTTTCCCCAGTAGCTCTCCTGCTGCGGGTGCACCATGGGGTCGCCGTAGACCTCGCTGGTGCTCGCCAGCAACAAGCGCGCTTCCTTGGCCAGCGCCAGACCTAGCGCGTTGTGTGTGCCCAGGCTTCCCACTTTGAGCGTCTGAATCGGCAGCTCCAGATAGTCGATTGGACTGGCTGGACTGGCAAAGTGTAGAATAGCGTCGAGGGGACCCTTGAGATAGATATAGTTCGTGACGTCGTGATGAATATACTGAAAGCGCCGGTTACCGGACAGGTGGGCGATGTTGTCTGTCGAGCCGGTGATCAGATTGTCCATGGCGATGACATCGTGGCCCTCGGCCAGCAGCCGGTCGCAGAGATGGCTGCCGAGGAAGCCGGCACCGCCGGTTACCAAAATACGCATGAGGCAAAATTCCTTTTCACTGGCGCTGCCCGTCCGGCGTTGCGTACCGCCAGCCGCGCATGAACGGGCAGCAAACGATTCAACCTGCTGAAGTGTACACGACTCTGGCGATCAGAGAGATTCACATTCACCGACAATGTATCCAGCACTGCCTTTTGGCCCCATCACATTGCCCACCGGCCCCCTCTTTGCCATGCTGGCTATCTTTCTTGGTCTGGAAACAGCCGGTCGTTTTGGCCGGCGCCTGGGACTGCGCACGGATGACGTCTGGAATACCGGATTGCTCGCCCTGCTGGCCGGCCTGATTGTAGCCAGAGTGTGGAATGTCATCCAGTTCTGGTATGTCTACTCGGCCGAACCGACACTCATTGTAAGCGTGCGTCCCAGCGGCTTTACGCTGTGGCCGGGATTGCTCGCTGCAGCTGTCACTGCGTACGCGTACATGCTGCGCCACGCGCTCAGCCCGATCAAGATTGCAGCGTCTTTCGCTGCGGGCTTTCTCATGGCGGCGGGCATCTTGGCCGTCTCCGACTACTTGACCGGTGCCATCCAGGGTCTACCCAGCAGCCTGCCCTGGGCACGCCCCTACTTTGGTGAAATGCAGCACCCGGCAGCGCTCTATCGGGCCGTAGGCTACCTGCTCAGCATTGTCTTCGTATGGCTTGCCAGCGACCCGCAACGCCCTGGCAAGACCCTCTGGCTGGTAGGGCTGTCAGCCGGCGTCGTGCTCATGGTAGCCGATGCCTTCGCCTCCAACCTGCCGGTGACCAGTTCCTGGCGCACAAGCCAGTTGGCAGGATTCGGGGTGGCACTCATCGCAGCTGCAGCACTCGCTATCGAAGAGTCCCGATCTGCCCGCAAGCCGCTATCCTCTGAAATGGCGGCGGCTGCGACAGAAGCGCCGTCTGCCACGGGCAGCACCGAGGCCAGATGATCGGGATTCGTCACTGCGCGCTCGCCTGGAGACTGTGAGTCACCAGCAAGATTCCTGAATCGATCCTGATCGAGGCCGGCGGCGCGGCGAGGATATTGCTCACCCCACGGGTGCTGCCAAAGTGCAGCGTTGCGTCCTGTAGCGGATATTCCAGCCCACTGTAAGTGATGCCGACCACGGCTGCGCTGAGCGGGATTGCGCTCACGATGCTGCCGGCTGGGCCGTGCAGGATCAGCCGGCCAGGGCCGCGCAGGACCTCGGCCACCTGGTCACCCTCGACGACGCGCACCGACACCGGCCAGTCGCGCTGTGCCACGATGAGCAAGTTTGCCAGCGTCTGGTCCAGCCGCCCGCCCAGCGCGCCGACGAGGACGATCTCGCTTGCGCCATCCTGCAGTGCACGCTCCAGCGCAAGCTCCAGGTCCGTTTGATCTTTGTCGGGCTTGTGACGTTCCACGGGGACAGCGGCAGCGAGTAGCGATGCCACTGTCTCTGACGGCAGGCTGTCCAAGTCACCGACAACAACATTGGGCCAGCGATCGACGGTCAGCAGGTGTAGCGTACCGCCGTCAGCACCGATCAGATAGTCATCCGGGCGCAACAATCTGGCTAGATCAGCATAGTCGTCGATTTTGCCATTCACGGCGATCACTGCGCGCATCGCTTTCCTTTACTTTGTGCTCACGCCGACGGCGATCAGTTCCATGTCTGCCAGAAAAACAACCCGACCATAACGAGGGCGATCACGATTTCGAGTGCAGAGGCGGCCAATGAACCGACCAGGTAGCCCCCTATCGCGCGCAGCGCTGCATGCGGGCTGCGCTTGTCGTACCACTCGATGGCCAACATGCCCAGCATGGCGCCGATCAGCGCGCCAAAGATGACACCCACGATGGGAATCTGGACAAGGAGCACGCTGCCCACAATAGCGCAGACGACAGCACCGGCGATCGCCTTCCAACTCACACCAGAACGGCGACTCAGCAGCGTCGTCAGCCACAGATCTGCGCCCCACGCCGACAACGCCAGCACGCCCAGGAGAACAAGTTCGGCCCAGCCGATCCGTGTAAAACCGTCGCCCCACGCCCATACCAGCGCGCCGAGCCAGATCAAGAGTGGTCCCGGCACGACCGGCAGCACCACGCCGGCCAATCCAAGAGCAATCAAGAAATAGCCGGCTACTGCCAGAAGATTCGCTTCTGCCACGCCGGTCACACCTCGTTCGCCACTACGCGCCAGATCATCCCGTCCTCCACGAAGATTGGGACGAGTGAGTCGCGGGCGAAGAGTCCTGTCACCTCCAGGCCGATCTGGCGGTACAGTTCGGACGGCACGCTGATGTCGGCGGCATACAGATCTCCGCACATGGCGGCTGCCGCCGGCTGGCGGAAACCGGCTTTGGGCAACGCCAAGGCCAGCGTAGCCGCCGCGCGAATATGGGGATCGAAGACACGGCCGTCGCCGGTATCGATCCCACTTGGCGTATCCAGGCTGAGGATCGGCGCGGCACTGCTCTGTGCGAGCTGGATCAGGTTGCGCGCCGGCCCGCGCGGGTCACCACGCAGGCCATAGCCGATGACAGCATCAATGAGCAGATCCGCTGGCGGTAACTCCCAGCCCTCCTCAGCCCAGGCCAACGGTGCGCCCATCGCCTGCAGAATCGCCAGTTGGTGCGCCGGTGCGTGCTTATATCCTTCTGGTGGGTAGCTGCAGACAACCTGCACCCACGCGCCCCAGTTCAGCAGATAACGTGCCGCTGCCAGGCCGCCGCCGCCGTTGTTCCCGCGCCCAGCCAGCACGACGATGGGGCGATCGGCCACATCGTCGTCCAGCATGCGCCGCGCCAGCGTCGCCAGGCGATGGCCAGCATTCTCCATCATCTGGAGCCAGCCGATGCCATACACATCCACCATGAGCCGATCCACTTCTTTCATCTGCGCAGTGGTGACTGTAGGAACGACAGCGCGCTCGACCATGATATCCACCCGCCTCAGGCAACCTGATCGTGCAGCCAGGCGCGGTGCAACGTCCAGGTATTCTGGCCGGCGTCCCAGTGCAACTCGAAAGTGTTTTTGTCCACGGCCTGGATGAGATAGCAGCGCACGAGTTGACCGACGACGCGTTC
>CAIRNL010000196.1 GCA_903879975.1 uncultured Chloroflexota bacterium
CATCGGTGAACAGTGCATGACGCAGCGTTTCGAGATCGTCAACGACCCGCGCCCGCGAGTGACCATGGAGGAACTCAAGGAGCAACAGGAGCTGCTGCTGCGCATCCGCGACAAAATTTCGGCGGCGCATGAAGTGGTCAACCGCCTGCGTGACCTGCGCGGGCAGATCGAGGCGTGGCGGCGGCGTGCCGGCGACAATGCAGCGGTGATGGGGGCAGCCCAGATTGTGCTGGACAAACTGGCTGTCATCGAAGATAAACTCATCCTGCCCGGGGAGCAGAAGTTGACGTATGGACTGATCGTGCGCTCGCGGCTGAATGAGGGGCTCGCTTCGGTGATCCCGGTCGTGGGCAGCGCTGATGCGAGGCCGACCCAACAGGCGTACGAACTGGTTGACTTCTACAGCGCGCAGATCGACGAACAGATTGCTGCGTTTGACGCTGTCATGGCCGGGGATCTGGTGGGGCTGAATCAGGCGATCCAGTTGGCAGCATTGCCGCCCATCGGTTGACTGCGGGTTGTGCGATAGAGAGCGGGGCGATGCACATCATGCGCATCGCCCCGTTTTTTGCTGTGGGCGCCAACCCCGGATAGAGGAGGCGTCACGCTTCTGCCACCCGTCCGAGGACGGCCACAACATTTTGGCCGCCGAAGCCAAAGGCGTTGACGATAGCATGGCGCGCAGAGACCTCTTCCGACCGGTTGCCGACGATGTGCAGGTCGATCTCCGGGTCTGGCGTATAGTTGATCGTGGGGGGGACGATGCCCGTGCGCAGCGTGCAGACGGCAGCAACGACCGACTCGGCTCCGGCGGCGCCCAGCGCGTGGCCAACCATACTCTTGATGCTGGTTACCTTCAACCTGTAGGCTGCTTCTCCAAAAGCACGCTTGATGGCGATCGACTCGCTGATGTCGTTCAGTGTTGTGCCCGTGCCGTGGGCGATGACGACGTCGACCTGATCTGGTGTGAGATTCGCCATCTGCAGTGCGCCGGTGAGGGCGCGCGCTGCGCCCGATCCTGTGGGATCGGGTGCGGTGATGTGGAAGGCGTCGCCGGTCAGTTTGCCGCCCAGCACCTCGGCATAAAGTGTAGCGCCGCGTGCGCGGGCATGTTCCTCGGTCTCCAGAATGAGAGCTGCTGCACCCTCGCCGGCCACAAACCCATCGCGATCGATTGAGAAAGGGCGGCAGGCATGTTCAGGATCGTCGGTGCGGCTGGAGAGCGGCCCCATGCGGCCGAAGGCTGCCATCGTCAGCATAGACATCAGCGACTCACTGCCGCCGGCGATGATGACATCGGCCTCGCCGCGGCGCAGGAAGTGGTAGCCCTCGATGACCGAGTAGTGGCCACTCGCGCACGCTGCCGTGCTCGTCATCACCGGTCCCTTGGCGCCAACTTCGATAGAAATCAGGCATGAGACGGCGTTGGCCATAGCGCTGGGCACAACGAACGGACCGACGGAGCGCCAGCCCTTCTGCACCACATCCAGCGCGCCGGCCTCGATTTCGGGAATGCCGCCACCGCCGGTTGCCATCAAGACACCGATGCGATCGCTGTTTTGGTCGGTGATCGCGAGATTTGCGTCGGCCAGTGCCTGGCGTGCGACGGCTACGGCAAATTGCGACGAGCGATGAATGCGCCGTGCCGTCTTGCGATCCATATAGTCGGTTGGGTCGAAGCCCTTGACCTCGCACGCGATATTGTGCGGCATATCTGCGGTGTTGAAACCGGTAATGGGTCCTGCACCGGATTTGCCGGCCAGAAGGTTCTGCCAGAATGTCTGCACGTCATTGCCGACAGGCGTAATTGCGCCCATACCTGTAATAAAAACGCGCGTCATTTGGTAACTCACTTTCGTTTCTTGCAGGGAGTGCCGGGTGAGTAAATCTCAGCCAGTCGTAAAAAAGGCGCAGCTACTGCGCCCTTTCGCTCGGTGCACTGTGGCATCCCATCGGCGACGGAGCCGTATCGCCGGTTCTTGCGGAACCGAGAGCCATAGCGAATTATACCGACAGGCAGCGGTCTGCTCAAAATCATCTGCTGAATCCGCTGCGTGCGTTGCTGCTGCGATCTGCGGTACAATGATGAAAAGAATGCTCATCAGTTGCTTTCACGCCAAATGCGACCGCCATGACAGACGTTGCGATCCCCGTTCTCTGCCAACTGAACCTCTCGCTGGACGAGGCCGCCATCCTGCCGTCCGAACTACGCGACCTGCTCTGTTTTTATCTTCAGCATTGGGCCGAGCCGGCTGAACAGATCGAGGTCGCCATGGCATTGCGCCGGACGCATGGGCAGTTGCCGACGCTGCTCGACTATGAAGCGCAGGCCCGCCTGGCTGCGGGGGAATCGGTTCTGGCTCTGGAACTCATCGAACGCCGGCAGCGGCGCAACACGACCATTGCTTCGCAGGGACTCGAGGCGCGTGCGCTGCTGGCGTGTGGCCATGTAGAGGGCGCACGCCGCGTGGCCATCGACCTGGTGCGCAGCTATCCGCGCCATGCAGGTGCACTGGCAGATGGAACCAGCGTCCTGGCTGCGGCCAACGATTTCGCCGCCGTAGAAGGGGCAGTTGCCGCCTATCTGGATGCCAAGCCCAACGATCTGCAGGGCATCCTCTCGATGGCGGCGGCTGCCATCGCCACCGGCCACACCGAAATCGCCGATCCTTATCTGCAGCGACTGGGTGCTGGTGTGCCGGCTGGCATCACCGACGAACAGTTGATCCAATTTTGTAGGGTTGCCGACCAGCTTGGCAAGCGCGAAACCGCGGCCGCTGCCGACCTCGAATTGGAGCGGCGCAGGCATCGTGTATTTGTTGCGCTCCAGGCGGCACTGCGCCCGTTCAGCGATGTCGGCGCGGCAGTACCTGCCGATCCGAGCGCCTTCTACCGCCTGCGCACCGGGCTACAAGCTGTCCAGTTGACGCGCGAGGAACGCCAGCGGGTTCAGCTCGAGGCAATCCGTCACTTTGGCTTTGATGGATTGCGTGAGGGGCAGGTGGAGTCGATAGCGCTGGCTTGGCTACGCCACGAGTCTGTGCTCACGGTCATGCCGACAGGGGGTGGCAAGTCTCTGTGCTATCAACTGCCGGCGCTGGTGTTGCCGCGGGCGACGCTGGTGATCAGCCCGCTGATTGCGCTCATGAAGGATCAGGTAGAGGGCCTGCCCAAGGCCGCCCGCGGTCGCGCCACCTTCATCAACAGCACGTTGAGCGATCGTGAGGTGGTTGCACGGATGGAGGGGGTGGCGCGCGGCGATTACAAGCTCATCTATGCAGCGCCGGAGCGTCTGCGCCAGCGTTCTTTCCTGCATGCGTTGCGCTGTGCCGGCCTTGACCTCTTCGTAGTCGACGAGGCGCACTGTGTCAGCATGTGGGGGCACGACTTTCGACCCGATTACCTCTTCATTCAGCAGGCGCGCCAGGCGTTGGGCAGCCCACCTGCGCTGGCGATGACGGCCACGGCGCCGCCGCGCGTGCGCGATGAAATCGTCGAGTACATCAGCAATACCGGGCAAGGGGATGAGCGCCGGCTGGTGCGGCCAACCGTCATTGCCCTCGATATCTACCGGCCCAATCTGCACCTGTCCGCCCTGCAGTTTCACAATGAAGACGAGAAACTGGCTGCGCTCATGCACTACGTCGACGAGGCTGAGGGCAGTGGTATCGTCTATGTCAGCACGCGCAACCGTGCCGCAACCATCGCCGCCGCACTCCGCAGCATTGGTGTCAAGGCTGAGGCATACCATGCGGGCCTCGTCGATCGCGCGTCCGTGCAGGATCGCTTCATGAGCAATCAGACGCGCGTGGTCGTTGCCACCATTGCCTTTGGCATGGGCATTGACAAGCCTGATATTCGCTTCATCGTTCACTTTCATCCCTCGCGCAGTCTCGATGCCTATTACCAGGAGGTAGGGCGCGCTGGGCGCGACGGCAAGCTCAGCCAGGGTGTGCTTTTCTACAGCCAGAATGACTGGACGAGCCTGCGCCGCTGGGCACGTGCCAGTGAGTATCCTGTGGCTTTTCTGGAGCGTGTCTATGCTGCAGTGGCTGCACAGTTGGGGCGTTCTGTGCTAGGGCGAGAGGGGGCGTCTCCTGTCGACTTTGTCGTCGGGCAGGAGAAGAGGGAGGGCAGCGCATCTGACGCGCTGGGTCCTGCGAACGGTGCAGCTGTGGATGGGGCAGCAGACCCGGATACAACACTGATTGGCCCGGTTGACTTGCGCCGCTTGCAGCAGGTGCTCACCAGCGACGAGACTACGGTGCGCGTCGCCGTGAGCATGCTCGAACGGGCGGGGTTGTTGGCGCGTGGCTTCGACCTGCCGCGCGAGGTTGAGATCGTGGTACCGAGCCGTATTCCAACGGGGACATTGGACGATCGCAGCGCGGCGCGGCTTTTCAAGGGGCTGCAACTGGGGGCAGGGCAGAATGCCACCTTTGCCCTGGCTGACATCGCCCGCTTCATGCGTTGGCCGCTGCCCGAAGCGGAAGCGTTCCTCTTACAGATTGCCGAGCACGGTGCGTTCACTGTGCACCCGAGCCATCGTGCCATGCTGATCAAGTTGCCGCCTACCCCTGCCGACCTACGCGCCCCCATCGAGGCCCTGCTCGCCCAGTCGAACGCTGTCGCTCAGCGTCGCATCGACGATGTCATCGGCTATGCGACCACGGAAAGCTGCCGCCATGGCTACATCAACGCGCACTTCGGCAGCCCGATTCGTACATCGTGCCCTGTCTGCGACAATTGCACGGGCGTGCGACCCGACATTCCCATGCCTGAGCGTGTCGAGCATCTCTTGCCTGACGACGCCGACATTGAACCGCTGATCATCGACTGTCTGCTCAGCTTGCCGCGTCCGGTAGGGCGCAGCGGGCTGGCGCGCGTGCTCACGGGATCGCTGCGCTCGCCCGTAGGGCCGGAGCAGGCACGGCATTTTGGTGCGCTCAAGCCGGTTGGCGAGGCCGGCGTGCTGGCCTACATCGATGATCTGATCGAGTCGGCTCGTCTGCGCCAGTATACACGTCAGGAGTATCCAGTGCTGGCGCCGACCCTGAGCGGGCGCATGGAGGCGGAGGCCTGGCTGGCAGAGCATCCAGAACTGGCAGACTACGGTGCGGCTGGCATGGTCGAAGATATCGCCGACAGCGACACGGAGCCTGCGCAGGAACGCTTCACTGCGCTGCAAAAGGCACTCTGGCGCTGGCGTAAGCACCTGTCTGAGCAGCTAGGACAGCCTGCCTATGTCGTCATGCACAACGACCTCATGCTGCGCATTGCCGAAAGCCGGCCGCAGACCCCGGAGGAACTGGCTTCCCTGCCCGGTATGGGGACACAACGACTCCACCACTACGGCTCGGCTATCCTTGATATGATCAGTCTGACACCGGCCCAGGAAGGAGATCGAGAATTGCTGGCATTGCAACGGGTGGCGCTCGACACCACGACAGGTGCAGCACGTGCTGCCGTCCAGTCGATGCACGAGCAGGCGCCACGGGTCGAGCGCCAGGTGTTCCTACGCTTGCAGGAGATGCGCCAGAAGGTGGCGATCCACAGCCGTTCCAAGGCCTTCGAGGTTGCCGGCAACCCACTGCTCAAGGAGATCGCGCGGCGTGCGCCAACCAGCCTGGATGAACTGCATGCTGTGCCTGGCTTTGCTGCAAGTGGGCTGGCGGCTGTGGCCACGCAGATCGTGACCATGATCGCTGCGGTGCGGGTGCAGTACGGCTAGGACAGATGGGCGCAAATAGGCCGGTGGTTTTGTAGAGCGATTTGGCAAATCGCTCTACATGCTGCGCTGCTCCATCACTACTGATTGACTTAGGTCCATGTGTACTAGCCGGGCGCTGCATCTCTGTGTTGTTTTTCATCCTCTCTGTTCGATGTTAAACTTTTTATTTGACTCAGGGAAGAGCACTTGCCATCCCTGAGTTTTTTGTTCGGGAGAGCGATAAATCCTTTGTTTCAACGGGAAAGGAAGCGAGTATGGTCATTGCAGCCAATATCACGGAGTTGATCGGAAGAACTCCCTTGGTGCGTATCAACCGCCTGGCAGGAGACGCTCAGGCCACGATTGCGGCCAAGTTGGAGTTTTTCAACCCGGCTGGCAGTGTCAAGGACCGCATCGGGCTGAGCATGATCGAGGCTGCGGAGGCAGCCGGGTTGCTCGGCCCTGACACCATCATCCTGGAGCCGACAAGTGGGAACACCGGCATTGGGCTGGCGTTTGTGGCGGCTGCCAAAGGGTACAAGTGTACGCTGGTCATGCCGGAGACGATGAGCCTGGAGCGCCGGCTGCTGCTGCGTGCCTACGGCGCTGACCTGGTGTTGACGCCGGGGCCGGAAGGTATGAAGGGTGCAATCCGCACAGCCGAGGCAATGGCTGCGGCCGACAGCCGCTACTTCATTCCGCAGCAGTTCATGAATCCGGCCAACCCGGCCATACACCGTGCTACCACTGCCGAAGAGATTTGGAACGACACCGACGGCCAGGTGGACGTCCTGGTCTCCGGCGTTGGGACGGGGGGGACGATCACGGGTGTGGCCGAAGTGATCAAGGCGCGCAAGCCATCGTTCCAAGCCATCGCCGTGGAGCCGGCGGCGTCGCCAGTTCTTTCCGGCGGCCAGCCTGGCCCGCATAAGATTCAGGGTATTGGCGCCGGCTTCGTGCCCGGCATTCTGAACACGTCGCTCATCGACGAGGTGATCGCCGTGAGCAACGACGACGCCTTTGCCACGGCACGCCGTGCTGCCGTCGAAGAGGGGTTGTTGGTCGGCATCTCCTCTGGTGCGATCTTGAATGCAGCGATCCAGGTGGCGCGCCGTGCGGAGAGTGCGGGCAAACTGATCGTGGCGATTGTGCCGTCCAACGGTGAGCGCTACCTCAGCACCGATCTATTCGCCCACCTGCGCGAGTAGCATGGGAGCCGAGCGGCTCGGCAGGCAAAGCTGCCGGGTCGCTCCTGTCGCTCCATCAACAGACAGGAGATTCGCCATGTTCACCAGACTTCGTGACGATATCTGCGTGGTCTTCGACCGTGACCCGGCTGCCCGCAGCGCGATCGAGGTCGTGATGTGCTATCCGGGCCTGCATGCCCAGTGGTTCTACCGGGTTGCACACTGGTTCTGGGTACGGAAGATGTATGTGTTGGGGCGTCTCTTCTCTCATCTGGGCCGTTTTTTCACCGGGATCGAGATTCATCCCGGCGCCACCATTGGCCGCAATTTTTTCATTGACCACGGCATGGGGGTCGTCATCGGCGAGACAGCTGAGATCGGCGACAACGTGACCCTTTATCACGGTGTGACGCTGGGCGGCGTGAGCTGGCGCAAAGAGAAGCGCCATCCTACGTTGGGCGATCACGTTGTGATCGGCGCCGGCGCCAAGGTGCTAGGGCCGATTGTCATCGGCGCGTACTCGCGCATTGGCGCCAACTCGGTTGTCGTCAAGGATATCGAGCCGCACTCGGTCGTCGTGGGCGTGCCAGGGCGCGTGCGACACCGTGCGGGTGAGGGGGTGGAGGAGCACCGGCACGAGGATCTGCAGCACAACGTCCTGCACGACACCACCATGGAGATGTTGCAGCAGCTAGCGGCACGCCTGGCTACCGTCGAGGCGGAACTTGCGCAGGACGAGATTCAGTTCGAGGCGCAGAAGGCCGTAGAAACCAACGGCTATCAAGGGCCGTGGGGCATCTAGCTCAAGTGCGGTAGTGCTTCTCGCTCATCTGGCGCAGGCGATCCGCTGCCTGTTCGGCGGTGATATCGCGTTGTGGCATGGCTAACATTTCGTAACCGACCATGAACTTTTTGACCGTCGCCGAACGGAGCAACGGTGGGTAGAAGTGCGCGTGCAGCTGCCAGTGTTCGTGGCGTCTGCCGTCGGTCGGCTGGCCATGCCATCCCATGCTGTACGGGAAGCTGGTCTCGAACAGGTTATCGTAGCGGGTCGTCAGATGCTTGAGGATGTCCGCCAGGGCGTTGCGCTCGTCGTTGGTCAGTTCCGGCAGGGCGAGTACGTGACGTCGCGGCAGGAGCAGTGTTTCAAAGGGCCAGACCGCCCAGTAGGGTACGAGCGCAACCCAATGACGGTTCTGCACGACGATGCGTTCGCTCGCCTCGAGTTCGTGTGCCAGGTATTCGATCAAGAGCGGTTGACCGTGGCGTCCCAGATAGGCGTGCTGGGCAGCATCTTCCTTGGCTGGCTCCACGGGGACCGTGTGGTTGGCCCAGATCTGCCCATGCGGGTGTGGATTGGAGCAGCCCATGACTGCGCCCTTGTTCTCGAAAATCTGAACATAGTGGATATTGGGCTGCGCGCCTAGTTCCTCGACTTGCTGTGCCCAGACGTC
Source organism: uncultured Chloroflexota bacterium (assembly GCA_903879975.1). Taxonomy (GTDB): domain Bacteria; phylum Chloroflexota; class Anaerolineae; order Caldilineales; family Caldilineaceae; genus Caldilinea. The sequence goes on from CAIRNL010000196.1 coordinate 8,352, forward strand.
GACCACGCGTCGGATATCACCCGATTCCATCTCTGGGATCGTCAGGTCGTGGCGCGGGCTGAAGCAGAGGACGCGGCAGGTACCCGTTTCTGCCTCGGTGCGGAAGAGTTCACGGTCGTCCACCGCGCCGCTGGGTCCGTCGGGCAGTAGAGCGGAAAAGTCATTGTCAAAGACGAGGGTATTGGTGTACTGCGGATTGCGCTTGCCGCCGGCGCGCTCGTTACCGGGGCAGAGGTAGCACGTAGGGTCATAGGCGGGCCGCAGCTCGGCCATGCTCTTCTCGACCTGCCCTTGCCATGGGCGCTTGGTGCGATGGGGTGAAACCAGGACCCACTCGCCGGTCAGAGCGTTGCGCCGGCGGTGAGGATGTTCAGTCGGTTCAAAGGATACAGTCGTCATGATGTCCTCTTCACGCCTCTGTGGCACGGATGGCCAAGGCGATTGCCCCCAGCACGCCGGCACGATTGCTAAGGCCTGGCGGCACGATATAGTCGTCGATTTGCTCCAGGATTTCCGCTTTCTGCACGTAGCCGTTGAGCAGTGCCTGGACTTCCCTGCGCACCAGGGGAAAGATCTGCTGTTGGTCCATGACGCCGCCGCCCATGATGATCCGTTGCGGTGACAGCATGAGCGTGATGTTCGTGACTCCGAGCGCCAGGTAATGTGCCTCTAGCGCCCAGGCCGGATGATCGGGTGCCAGGTCTCGACCGGGGGTCTGCCAGCGGGCCTCGATGGCCGGTCCGCAGGCCAGGCCTTCCCAGCAATCGCCGTGATAGGGACAATTGCCGCCATACGGATCGTGCTCCCAGTCATGGGGAATCCGTGTGTGTCCCATTTCGGCGTGCATGAGTCCGTGCAGCATCTGGCCGTTGACCATACCACCGCCGCCCAGGCCTGTGCCGATGGTGAGGTAGACGAAGGTGTCCAACCCCTGCGCTGCGCCCCAACGGTGCTCGCCCAGCGCGGCGCCGTTCACATCCGTATCGAAGCCGACTGGGACGTCGAGCGCATGGCGGAGCCGGCTCACTACGTCCGTGTGTGCCCAGTAGGGCTTGGGCGTTGTCGTCACATAGCCAAAGGTTGGCGATGTGGGATTGGGATCGACGGGGCCAAAACAGGCAACGCCCACTGCGGCCAGGGTTTCTTGTGCAGCATGGCGGCGGAAGAAGTCGATCGCCAAAGCCAGTGTCTCGTCTGGGGCTGTTGTGGGGAAGCGAATCTCATCGCGGATATCGTCGGGGCCGTTGCCTACAGCGCAAACGAACTTTGTGCCGCCTGCTTCAATGCCACCGTATAAGGCCATTGTCGTGCTCCTACTTTCGTATGTGGATCCAGTGCTTTGTTTCTAGCAGTGTAGCATGCCACTGGATGCAAGCGAAGTGCGCCGTAACAGGGGGTGTGCACAGAGGCCTCTCCTGCCAGGGCGGCCCTGGCCTGCGCAGTAACTCGATGGTCCGGCACGATGGCTTGCGCATCGATACGCCAGCAGTGCCGGTATATCGCCCGTCAGCTGTCGGCGACGGCTTCGCAGAGTGCCTGGCCATTGGTCAACTCGATCAGAGCGGCCTGGAAACCGGCGATATGGTCGAGCGGCAGCTTGACGCGGTAGCTGGCGTCGACGCCAAACTCCTGCTGGATGATGATGGCCTCAAAGGTGGGCAACATACGTTGCAGCGGGGTGATGGCGGCGTAGTCGACGACCAGGTCGAGCGTAGCGCTCGGCACGCGTTCCTCGGTCGGCAGCGTGGACAGGGCCAGTTGAACGCCGCCACTGTAGGCTTTCACCAGACCGCCGGTACCCAGCAGCGTTCCGCCGAAATAGCGCGTGACGACAGCGGTGACATCGCCGATGTTGGAATGCAGCAGGACTGTGAGCATGGGGCGGCCGGCCGTACCGTGCGGTTCACCGTCGTCGCTCATGCCGGCCAGTCCCGTGCTGCCTGGCGCCCCGATGACATGGGCCCAGCAATTGTGCGAGGCGTCGGCAAACTCGGCTCGGACCGTAGCGATAAAGTCGCGTGCGATTTCCACGGTCGGCGTGTAGGCGACTGTGGTGACGAAGCGGCTGCGCTTGATTTCTTCCTCGACGCGGTGGGTCGTGGCCGGGATTCGGTACCGTTCTGCTGCCATAGGCGCTATGTACATCGTGCCGTTGCGTGTCTCAGAGTCGGGTATTCATTCTCCGGAGACGCGCCGGCCTGCACAGGCAGGCTGGACTTCAGCGGCGCGGTCGCCGGCTGAGGGCATCCTTTTTGTCCAGATTGTCGAATTCGTCATCTGGGTTGTCGTCGTCCAGGTCGAGCTCTTCTTCGTCTTCATCCAGATCGACAAATTCGTCGTCAGAACGTTCGAGCCGCGCCCAGTCGTCCAGGTCGTCGCTGTCCAGGTCATCGCCATCGTAGGCATAGCCGTCCAGATCGTCCA
>CAIRNL010000197.1 GCA_903879975.1 uncultured Chloroflexota bacterium
CATCAGGTATTCCTGTCGAGAATTCCAAGGGTGAGTGGGGGCGCGGCCAACACGAACTCAACGTGCAGTACGCCGAGATCTTGACCATGGCCGACCGCCATGCCATCTATAAGCAGTGCCTCAAAGAGATCGCCGACCAGATGGGGCTAAGCGTTACCTTTATGGCCAAGGTTGCGCCAGATGTGGCTGGGTCGAGCAGTCACATTCATCTCAGTCTGTGGCGCGGCGCCGAGAATGCCTTTGTGGGTGACGAACAGCTGGGACCACTCTGTGCTTCGCCGGTTTTTCGCTGGTTTTTAGGCGGCTGGCTGCGCTTTCTGCCGGAGATGATGGTCCTGAATGCACCCACGATTAACTCGTACAAACGCTACCAAGCCGGTTCGTGGGCGCCAACGCGCGTCGCGTGGAGCCGCGACAATCGCACTGCTGGCTTCCGCATCGTCGGCCATGGCAAGAGCCTGCGCATCGAATCGCGTGTGCCGGGTGCCGATTGTAACCCCTATCTGGTAATGGCCGCTGCGCTGGCCGCTGGGTTGGAGGGTATCGAGCAGCGTATCGAGCCGCCTGCCATCTTTGAGGGTGACGTCTACGCTGCACAGCATCTGCCGCGCGTTCCTATGAGCCTGCGCGATGCAACAGACCTTTTCGAGCACAGCGACTTTGCCCGCCGCGTCTTCGGCGCCGACGTGGTCGAGCATTACACGCACTTTTTTCGTACAGAGCAAGCCATGTTTGACAATGCCGTGACCGACTGGGAGCGCCGGCGCTATTATGAACGTATTTGAACACATGGCATTCCTACCTGGCGGCGCTACACCACTTGAAAGGAAAAATAGTGATGAGATTGCAGGATAAAGTCGCGCTGATCACCGGAGGAGGTAGCGGCATTGGCCGGGAAAGCGCGCTGCTCTTTGCGCATGAGGGTGCCGCCGTGGTGGTCGTTGACATCGATGCAAGTGCTGCAGCGCGCGTTGCCGACGAGATCCGTACACTGGGTGGCCGGGCAATCGACTACGCGGCCGATGTTGCTTCGTCCTCAGCCTGTGAGGGGATGGTGCGTCATGCTGAGGAAAGTTTTGGCGCACTGCACATTTTGTTCAACAACGCTGGCATTATGCTCGGCGCCGACGATGACGCAGTCAATACCGACGAAGCTATCTGGGACAAGACGATGGCTGTCAATCTCAAAGGAGTCTTCCTGGGCTGCAAGTACGGCATTCCGGCTCTGCGCCGGGCGGGCGGTGGCTCCATCGTCAATACTGCATCTTTTGTGGCATTATTGGGCGCAGCCACCCCGCAACTGGCCTACACAGCCAGCAAGGGCGGTGTGCTGGCGCTGACCCGCGAACTTGCCATCGTGCACGCCCGCGAGAATATTCGCGTCAACGCCCTTTGCCCAGGACCGTTGCGCACCGAATTGCTCATGAAGTTCCTCGACACTGAGGCCAAACGCCAACGCCGGCTCGTTCACATCCCGATGGGACGTTTTGGCGAGGCAAAGGAGATGGCACAGGCCGCGCTCTATCTGGCTTCCGATGAATCATCCTTTGTAACGGGCACCGAGTTTGTCGTCGATGGCGGCATTACTGCAGCATATGTGACCCCGGCATAGGCCACACCATCCTGCAGAAATCAAAGGCGCCACACCCTGGAGCGACTAGACCATCGGTTCAACAGCAGAGCGCGTGGCGCCGTCGTGTTGCCGGGATGGAGATGCGATCAGCGTGGGATGAGCAGCTCCTGACCCACGAGGATGGTGTTCGGGTCGTCGAGACCGTTCACGGCCAGAATCTGTTCCACCGTGACACCGTATTGCTGCGCAATCTGTGACAAGCTCTCCCCGGTCTGCACGGTGTGGCGCGTGCCACGCGCTTCTACCGCTTCGCGTTCAGTGATGCCGGGGATGACCAACTTCTGGCCGACTCGCACGAGATTACGATTGGTCAGATTGTTGGCTGAGGCCAGCGCAGCCGGGTCGACGCCATACTCCACTGCAATGCTGTTGAGCGTTTCGCCGAGTTGCACAATATGGGTGACCGATGCCGACGCGTCGGCGTCGAGCAGTGTCGATTGGGCGGTATCTGCCCCGCCGGTCTCACTGTCATTGCTGCCGCTGGCAGGAACTGCGACGCCTGGGATCAGGAGTTCCGTACCGACAGCCAATGCATCGGGATTCTGGATATTGTTGACCTCCACCAGAACGAAGGGTTGCACCCCGTAGATCGCTGCAATCGAGAACAGAGTCTCTCCAACTTCCACGACATGC
>CAIRNL010000198.1 GCA_903879975.1 uncultured Chloroflexota bacterium
CCGCGGCGCAGATCGGCCAGCCCAACGCAGATGCGTCCGCGTGGCACGTACCAGTAGTCGACCTGTTGGAAGTGGTAGTGCAGCCCGCGCAGTACGCCGGCGCGGCTGTCGCTGCGGTTTGTCTGCACAATCTCCCAGCTGCGTTCGGGAAACCAGTCCTTGCGAAAAGTCTCCAGAAAGCGCCCGCGCTCGTCGCCGAAGGCCTTGAGCCTGGCAATCTTCACCCCGGCAATGTGGCCGGACTCCACAATCTGCGTCATGGTTCCTCTACTTTGGGGCTGCCCGGGCAGCCGATTCAAATGTCGCCAGGTGGCGTCGCAGCCGGCCCACCACTGCATCCATGGCGGCACGCTTGAGATGATACGCTGCACGGTTGGCAATTAGAACTGCCTGGATCTCCAGTATTGTACGCGTTTCCACCAGGCCGTTTGCCTTCAGAGTGTTGCCAGATTCTACAATGTCGACGATGAGATCGGCCAGCCCGACCAGGGGGCCTAGCTCCACCGAACCGTTGAGAGCGATGATTTCAGCATTGACCCCGCGTGCCCGAAAGAAGTCGCCCGTGAGGTTGGGATACTTGGTGGCGACGCGTGGCTGGCTCTGGTAACGCAGTGGCGTGTCGGGGCAGCCGGCCGGTGCTGCCAGGCAGAGCCGGCAATAGCCGAATGGGAGCAGGAGCGGTTCGTAAACGTGGCGCCGGCTCTCGCGTAGCGTGTCCAGCCCGCAGATACCCAGGTCAGCCGCGCCATATTCGACAAAGGTGGGTACGTCCGATGGCTTGGCCATGACATAGCGCACGGCGCCATCGTCGCTTGCCAAGATGAGCCGTCGACCAGGGTCTTGCCCCGGCAGTGGTACGCCAGCAGCGGCAAAGAGATCGATCGTCTGGTCGGCCAGGCGCCCTTTCGGCAGTGCGATCATGAGCACTGTGTCTGGTGCTGAGTTGTTCTGGTTCATGCCTGCACCGCCTGCGGTGGAAGCACCTGAACATCTGGTGTTGCTGGGTTGGCCAGGCTTGCCAGCAGGTGTGCGGTCATCTCAGCTGCGTCACAGCCTGTCACGCGCTGGCTGCCTGCTGCGCTGTACAGGACTGGCTCATCGCCGCTCCAGTCCAGCACGCAGCGCACGCCGCTCATTTGTGCTGCGCGCCAGAGCGTGTCGCCGCCGCGGCCGTCCAATTCTACGGCGATACGCAACCCGCGCTGGCGCGCTACGTCCACAAAGACAAATGCGGCACGACGGTTGCCAGTGGCGACGAGTAGGTCGGGGGCAATGGGCTGCGAGGCAGAGTCCGGGGTGCCACCCCGTTGCGCCAGTAGCACGCGCTCCAGACCGAAGGCAACACCCACTGCAGGCATCGCTCTACCAAACGCGCCGGCCAGATTGTCGTAGCGACCGCCGCTGGCGATGCGAAAGCCCACCCCCGGCGCCAGTACCTCAAAAGTAATTCCGGTGTAGTAGCCGAGGCTATGGATCTCGCTCAGGTCGAGCGTCACGCGATCGAGCACGGCATGGGCAGCCAGTGTGTCACAGATTGCGCGCAGATTCGCCACTGCCGCCTGCATGGAGACATTCAATGCCAGCTTTTCGGCACGGCGCAGAACGTCGTCGACATTGCTGCCGCCCAGGTGCGGCACTTCGGCCAGCGCGCGTTGCTGGCGTCGAGGCAGGCGCACCTCACGGAGAAAGTCGTCGAGCTCTGGCTGGCTGTTGCGGTCGATGGCCTGCGTCAGTCGCGCCTGTTGGGCGGGCGTCAACTGCAGCGTGCGCAGCAGCCCGTCGAAGTAAAGCATCTGCCCAACCACCAGGCGATACCTGGCGATGCCGAGGCTGTCCAGCGCCTGCGCAGTCAGTGCGAGTACTTCACCATCGGCGGCCGGCGCCGCACTGCCCAGTAGTTCGACGCCAGCCTGCCAGAATTCTCGCTGTTGGCCGGCCCGTGATTCAGTATTGCGGAAGACGTTGCCGGCATAGCAGAAACGTTGCGGCATGGCGACATCGTGCAGTCGGGTGCCGGCCAGCCGCGCGACCGGGATCGTCATGTCGGCGCGCAGGGCAAGCATGCTGCCATCGCGGTCGAGGAAGCGACAGAGTTCTGCCTCTTCAGCCCAGCTGCCGCTGGCGATCCACGTCTCGGCGTACTCGAAGGCCGGTGTCATAACGTCGCTGTAGCCCCAGCATCGAAAAAAGGCCAGCAGGGTATCCTCCAGGCTGCGCCGCTCATAGGCCGCGTCCCAGAAGTAATCGGCTACGCCGGCGGGAATCTGACCGGTGCCGGTCCGGCGGGTGGTGCTGTTGCTCACGAGACTGCTCATCTACTGATCATGGTACAATCCGGTCGCAGGCATCAAGGCATGGCCACCTGCTCAACAACTGGATAGTTGTAGAGTATACCATGGGCGCTGTCGTATGCGGTTTACGACAGGTGTTCAAACTGGTATAATAGGACAGAAAGGATGTTCTGTATCGAAATGTGCGGACGATTCACGCTGACTGTCACACCGGAAGAACTGGCAGACCTCTTCGATCTGCCGACGCCCCCTGAGCAGTATGCCATGCGCTACAACATTGCGCCGGCTCAACCCGTGGGAGTAGTGCGCTTGAATCCGCATACGGGCGAGCGAGAATGGGCACTGACCGTCTGGGGGCTGATCCCGTCATGGTCGAAAGATCCCAATAGTGGCGCACGCATGATCAACGCACGGGCGGAAACAGTGGACGAAAAGCCTTCTTTTCGTGCTGCGTTCAAGCGCCGGCGCTGCATCATCCCTGCGTCAGGTTTTTACGAGTGGCAGAAGATGAACGGCACCAAGCAGCCCTACTATATCACGTCAGCGACGGGTCATGCCTTGGGCTTCGCTGGCCTGTGGGAACAGTGGTGCGCTCCCGATGGCGAGGAAGTGGAAAGCTGTACGATTCTGACGACAGACCCCAATATAACTGTGTCCAGGCTGCATAACCGTATGCCGGTCATTTTGGCGCCCGATGATTACAGCGAATGGCTAGGCAAAGTCGGTGACACCCCGCCGGCGCAGCTGTCACGGCTCAAGCACCTCTTCCGTCCTTGTCCCGATCACCTGCTCACTCTCTATCCGGTCAGTACCTACGTCAATAGCCCACGCAACGAGGGCAAGGCGTGTATCGAGCAGGTGAGTGAGAGTAGCTGACGGGGAGATGGAGAGGCAGTGGTCGCCACCATCATGCTCTCCATTATCATAGCCCGCGGCGCTCCAGCGCGCAGCGAATTTGGTGTGTGTGTACGGTTTTGAAACAACATTCGATGGATCCCGACCAGTCATCGTGAAAGGTGGCTGCGTCGAAGGCCACGCACAGCACTTCGGGTTCGGGCTGCGTGACCTGGACGGCGGGCAGGCGCGGGTCATCGTAGGGCAGGTTGATCACCGGCCGTATGTAGGCCAACCCGACGAAGCGTCTCTTCGTCAGCACTACGGCGCCGGTGAACATGCTCCGCTTCCAGTTGCTCACCTTGCCTGGGGCGCGAAAGTTCTGGTAGGTGATGCTCCCGCTGATGCCTTCGTCCAGCAGCACGATTTCCTCGGCCTGCAGCTTTTCGCGTAGCTTCTGCGGCAGCTTGCCGGCGCCAAAGAAGCGATACATCCACGTCTTGCCCATGCGTTTGCCTTCTCTCGAACGTTGGGTCCCACATCACAAAGATGCGAAGCGGACAAAGCGCCACAAAGAGAAACGGATGCTCTCTAGCGACCCCGCCTGAATCGATCGAGGATCATGTGGATCAGGCGGGCATGTGATGATCTTGCCGGCGATAGGGCACACAACCGGCTGCTGTCACCAGTTCCGCGCCGATGGCATGGTGGCGCCCGATCTCAGTGCGGCGATGCGCGTCCGAGTTGACGGCGACTGCTGTCCCACCCACTTCCCGATACCAGCGCAGCACCGTCAACAGGCTGTCGTTCCAACTTGGCGCGTAGGTCAGAAAGCGCGTGTTCAGTTCTAGCACAAGGCCGTGTTCGGCCATGGCGGCGAGTGCCTCACACACCACTCCTTGCATACGCATGACGTCAGGCGGTCCGAAGCGCTGTGTGCCCGGCCAGAAGATGCGGTCGAAGTGTGCAACGATGTCGCACGGCACTGTGTGCGCCAACTCGGCCATCTGGGTGAAGTAACGGCCATAGACGTCGTAGGGGTCCTGTCCGTCGAAGCAGGATGTGAAGTGGATGTTCTCGCCATCGAGCCAGTGCATGGAGCCGATCACGACGTCGAAGTTGTAACGGGAGAGCAGCGCCTCTGTCTCGGCACGATGCTCGTGTGGGTTGCCCAGTTCCAGCCCGCTGAGCACGGTCAGTCCCTGGCCGGTGAAGCGATCACGGGCTTCTGCCAGTTCGTCGAAGTAGCGGTCGAAGTCCGGCCGCTGGTGATGGCCGTTGGGCGGCCATTCCACATGGTCGGTCACGGCAATGTGCGTCAGTCCAAGGTCGATCGCCTGTGTGCAAAGCTCGGCGATTGTGTCGTTGCCGTCCAGGCTGTAGGTAGAATGCATGTGAAAATCAGACGTAAGGGTAGACATAGGCTCCAGATGAAAGCGCCGTAGCGCACCGATTCGACATTTTCTTCAGTATCGGCAATGGTGCGGCTTCGTGCAATTCTGCGTCTGGCTGATCAGTTGCAACGTGCTCTGCAGCCTGTGCTGTTTCAGTCAGACCTATCGATGTACTGGTTCGCCCGCCGTGCCCGGATTCGGTTACAATAGCCAGTGACTTTTATAATCACCCTGACAACCTATGACAAGGAAGGTTCCATGCCAAACATCACCGGCTTTGGCGTCATCGGCGCCGGCACCTGGGGTGAACTGCACGCTCGCACCTACGCTACCACGCCCGGCGCTCGTCTGGCCGCGCTCTGCGATCTCGATGGAAATCGTCTGGCTGCTGTCAACGCAGCAGCAGGCGGTGGCGCACGCCTATATGCCGACTACCGTGCCCTGCTCGCTGACCCCTCCGTGACGGCCGTCTCGATTGTGCTACCTGATTTCCTGCATCGTGCAGCGGCTGTTGCTGCAGCCGAAGCGGGTAAGCATATTCTGCTGGAGAAACCGTTGGCTACCACCGAAGCGGACGCGCTCGCAATTCTCGCCGCCGCGCGTGCGAATAACGTTACCCTGATGGTCGACTTCCACAACCGCTGGAGCCCGCCCTTTTACGCGCTGAAAGTTGCCTGCGATTCCGGTGAACTGGGCGCACTGCAGACTATCTCCTATCGCCTCAACGATACGCTCTATGTGCCCACGCAGATGTTGCGCTGGTCCGCGCAGTCGAGTGTGGCCTGGTTCCTAGCCAGTCACTGCCTCGATACCCTGCTTTGGCTCACCGGCGCGCGTGCAGGTAATGATGCAGTGGAACGCGTCTACTCGGTGGCGCGCTCGCAGGTGCTGCACACGCTGGGCATCGATACGCCCGACTTCTACCAGACAATCCTTGAATTCCGCTCTGGCTTGGTCGTGCACCTGGAAAACGCGTGGATTCTGCCCGAAGGGGCGCCCTCTATCTTTGAGTTGAAATGCGAGGTCATCGGCGCTGGTGGCGCCTATTACATCGATGGCTCGTTACACGGCGCACAGAAGATCACTGCGCGTACGATCTATCCCGATGCACTGGTTGCGCCCATCGTACATGGTAAGCCCGTGGGTTTTGCCACCGAGAGCATCCGCCACTTTGCCCATGCCATCATCGACGGTGCACCGCCCATTGTCGATGGCCTGGACGGGTTGGCGGCGACGCGCTTGGTGCTGGCCATGGAGGAGTCGACGCGCCGCGCAGCGCCCGTGGCTGTAGGTGATCTGTGGTCGACCTGAGCGCCTGCCCACTTGATACGCTGACGGCGGATGAACATGTGGCTTTTTTCGCCTGGATCGAGGGGATGACCGTCGACGGCGATCGCGAGGACGGACCAGCCTTTGCTGGATGGCTGCGCGAGCACGCCGCCATACCCGGCGATGTCACCTGGGTCTTTTACAGTCAGGGCTCGGGCGCACTGGCGGGTACGGCTTCGCTGATCCGCCGCGATCGCTCGCTGCTGGCTCCTGCAGATGGCTGGGTGCTGGGCGGTGTTAATGTAGTTGCAGCTGTGCGCGGCCAGGGTGTGGGCGCGGCCATCATGCGCTGGATCGACAGTGAATTGCGGCAGCGCGCTCGTAAGCAGGGCCGACCTGTGCGCGTGCTTCTCCAGGCAGACAACCCTGTTGCTGTCCGCCTCTACGAGCGTCTGGGCTACCACTCAGTGGATGGGATTCCAGGCGTCTATACTGCTGTCTACGCTCTGGATGCGAAGTAGATAGAGATGAAAAATTGGCACGGATTGCAGGCATTGACCGCATTGGGTATACTGCACGCAATCTA
>CAIRNL010000199.1 GCA_903879975.1 uncultured Chloroflexota bacterium
GTGACGCTCGTTGCCCTGGGCATCCCTGGCATTTTTGGCGGCGCCATCGTCACGGAACAGATTTTCGCCGTCAACGGCATCGGTCAGTTATTGATCATTTCGATCCAGAGCAACGACCTGCCGGTCGTGCAGACGGTGCTCATGATCTTCGCTGTCCTGGTGGTTTTCTTCAATCTGATCGCCGACATTGCCTACGGGATTCTGGATCCCCGCATTCGTTACAGTTGAGGGGTTCGACCATGAGCATTTCTGCAGGGACTACGACATCGCCCAATGTGGAGTTGGGATCGGCGGTCAAACGCAAACAGCGAACCTTGTGGGGTGACGCCTGGGTTCAGTTTCGCCGCAATCGACTGGCTGTACTTGGCCTGATCCTGATTGCCCTGATCGTGCTGAGTATTGTGATCGGCCCTTTCGTCTACCGCGTCGACCCCAAGGAGATCAACATCCTTGACGCCAGTGCCTCGCCGTCGCTGAAGCATCCATTCGGCACCGACGATCTGGGGCGCGATCTGCTGGCGCGCTGCCTGTACGGAGGACGTATTTCCCTGTCGGTGGGCATGTCGGCCATGCTGATCGCCATGTTCTTTGGCACGGCCATCGGCCTCTTCGCCGGCTATATCGGCAAACTCGACAACATCCTCATGCGCTTTACCGATATGATGCTGACCCTGCCGCAGATTCCGCTTCTGCTCGTGGCCATGTCGCTCTTCCGCGATCCACTGCGGATGCGCTTCGGCCTGGAGATGGGTGCGTTCCTCATGGTCGTGACGATCATCGGAATCTTCGGCTGGATGCCGACAGCGCGCATGGTGCGCGGTTCCGTGCTTTCGCTCAAGCAGAAAGAGTTCGTTGAAGCGGCGATCAATGTCGGCGTGCGCAACAACGGCATTATGTGGCGACACATCCTGCCCAACATCATGGCGATCATCATTGTGGCAGCAACGCTCTCCGTCGCCAGCGCCATCTTGACCGAATCGACGCTCTCCTTCCTCGGCCTCGGCTTCCCACCGGATGTGCCGACCTGGGGCAGCCTGCTCTATGAAAATCGCAACTACATGGTCAAGGCGCCGTGGATGGTCATGTTCCCCGGCATCCTCATCTCGCTGACGATCCTGGCGATCAACTTCATGGGCGACGGGCTGCGTGATGCGTTGGACCCACGGCAACGCCAATAGCACGGCCGCCTATCGTCCAGACAGGGAAGGCAGCAGATAGATTTGCCAACCCTGTCCTTTTGGGGATTTGCCACACCGCCTATTTTCCAGTATTGTTAAGCGCCACGGCAGCGAAAGTTGATCTACGTCCTCGAACATCGCTGAAGTGAGTATCGTTATCCATCACCTCATCCAATTCCTGAAAGGAGAGCCTAATGACACGCAAGCTGATGTTCTTGCTCAGCATGATGCTGATCCTGGGTCTCGTTGTCGGCGGCTGTGCTGCCCCAGCGGGAACCACCGGCGCCCCTGCTGAGCAACCGGAGGCTGCTACAGAGGCAGCACCCGAAGCAGCCCCGGCTGGCCCATTCGAACCCATGGTCATGGCCGCCGAAAACTGTGACTACGGCGGCGAGTTCCAGTCCATCGAAGCCGTCGACGAAAAGACTGTCAAGTTCACCCTCTGCTATCCAGACCCAGCCTTCCCATCTAAGGCTGCGTTCTCATCCTTTGCCATCAACGACGCAGAATACCTCGAGGCAATGGGCGGCGGCGGTGAACTGGTCGAGAAACCCAACGGCACCGGCCCCTATAAGCTGGTAGAATGGCTGCGTGGCGACCAGATCATCTTCGAACGCAACGACGATTTTTGGGGTGAGCCCGCCATTGCGCAGACGCTCGTCTTCCGCTGGGGGGCAGAGAGCGCCCAGCGCCTGGTCGAGTTGCAGGCCGGCACCGTCGACGGCATCGACAATCCGGGGCCAGATGACTTCGCCGTCATCGAAGGCGATGCCAATCTGCAACTCGCACAGCGCAACGGCACCAATATTTTCTACTTGGGCATGAACAACACCTACCCGCCGTTTGACAATGAGCGCGTGCGGCAGGCATTTGCCATGGCCATCGACCGCCAGCGCCTGGTCGACAACTTCTATCCGCCGGGATCGTCAGTGGCTACACAGTTCATGCCGCCGTCCATCTTTGGCTACAGCGCAGGCCAGACCTGGTACGACTACAATCCCGACGAAGCCAAGAAGATCCTGGAAGAAGAAGGAGTGCTGCCCGGCTTCAAGACCACCATCACCTACCGAGATGTGGTGCGCGGCTACCTGCCCAACCCAGGTGTCGTTGCCCAGGACATCCAGGCCCAGCTCGCCGACATCGGCATCGAGGCTGAAATTGTGGTCATGGAATCCGGTGCCTTCCTCGACGCAGCAGACCGCGGCGAGCTCGATGGCCTGCACATGCTCGGCTGGGGCGCCGACTACCCGGATGCCACCAACTTCCTGGACTTCCACTTCGGCCCCGGTGCCTCAGCTCAGTTCGGTGAAGGCTTCCCGGATATCTGGGAGGTCTTGCAGGAAGGCGCTACCAAATCCGAGGCGCAAGATCGCCAGCCGTGGTACGACCAGGCCAACGAGTTGATCAAGCAGCATGTGCCGATGATCCCGATCGCGCACGGCGGCAACGGTGCAGCATTCAAGGCCGATGTCGAGGGCGCCTATGCCTCAGACATTGGCGCCGAGCAGTTTGCGCTGATGAACCCTGGCGGTCGCGACACGTTGGTCTGGATGCAGAATGGAGAGCCGCCAGGACTCTACTGTGCAGACGAGAGTGACGGCGAAGCGCTGCGCGCCTGCGAGCAGATCCTGCAGTCGCTGTTGGCCTATGAGCCGGGCACAGGCAAGGTCGTTGCTTCGCTGGCCACAGACTGGACAGCCAACGACGAGCTGACCGAATGGACCTTCACGCTGCGCGACGGCGTCAAGTTCCACAACGGCGCCACACTCGACGCCAACGATGTGGTGCTCTCCTACGGTGTGCAGTGGGATGCCTCGCACCCGCTGCATGTGGGCCGCGACGGCAGCTTCAGCTACTTCCCTGGTCTTTTCGGCGGCTTCCTGAACGCGCCAGAATAGACGGCGGGGGAGCGTTCGATTCGTTCGACACTCTGCCAGGAAGCTCACCGCTTCCTGGCAGAGTGACAACAAAACGCAAAAATCCATCGATTACATAGAAACCAGCCTTGATACGCTATATTGCCCGGCGAGTTGCGCTCGCTATCCCAGTCCTCATTGGCATCCTCTTTATTACATTTGTGCTCAATCGCCTGATTCCAGGCGATCCCTGCCGTGCCATGCTGGGCGAGAAGGCAACTGACGAAATCTGTGAGGCCTTTTCCAAGCGCTATGGGCTCGACCAGCCATTGATCATCCAATTTAGCTACTACCTGGGACGTGTCTTCACCGGCGATCTCGGCGACTCGATGCGCTTCGGCCGCCCAGTGACCGACATGCTGATGGAGCGCTTGCCGGTCACGATCGAGCTTGCACTGCTATCACTGTTGGTCGCCACCATCGTCGGGATGATCCTGGGTGTCATTGCTGCCTATTGGCAGAACTCGCCGGTCGATCTCTTCACGATGATCTTTGCCAACCTTGGCGTCTCGATCCCCGTTTTCGTGCTGGGCCTGCTGTCTGCCTATCTCTTTGCCGTCGTCCTGAAGGACACGCCCTTCTCGCTGCCGCCGTCCGGCAGGCTCACCGCCGGCGTGCGCGTGCAGCCGATTGCGGTTGCCTGGGGAATGGAGGACTTGAGCGGGCCACTGCGCGGTCTGCTGGATTTCTTCTCGCAGATGTACGTGATCAACGGCGCTGTCACGCTGAATTGGAAGCTTTTCTCCGATGCAGCGCGCCACCTGATCCTGCCCGTCATCGTACTGTCGACCATTTCCATGTCGGTCATCGCCCGCATGACTCGCTCCAGCCTACTCGAAGTCATGAACCTTGACTACATGCGCACGGCGCGCGCCAAGGGACTCAACGAGCGCAATGTGGTTTTCCGCCATGCGATGCGCAACGCGCTGCTGCCGGTGGTCACTGTCATCGGGCTGTCGCTGGGCGCCCTCTTGAGCGGAGCCGTCTTGACCGAGACCATTTTTGGTCTGACGGGCGTCGGTCGCACCATGTTCGATGCTATTTCGTCGCGTGACTACGGGGTCATCCAGGGCTTCACATTGGTGATTGCGTTCACCTATGTCGCTGTCAACCTATTCGTCGATATCTCCTACGCCGTGCTCGATCCACGGATCCGCCTGAGCTAGGACAGCCAGCACCTGATAGACCATGAGCACCACGACTGCAACGCCACCAGCGACTGTTGAACCGATCTTCAATACCAAACCACGCGGACTTTGGAGCACGGCTCTGCGCCGGCTCTTTCAGCGCCGTTCTGCCATCATCGGCATGATCATCCTGGCTGGCCTCATCCTCGTCGCCCTCTTTGCCCCGGTGCTCGCCACGCATGACCCAGTCAAATCGTTGATCGGCGTGGAGGATGTGCAAAAACGATCGGCGCCATGCATCCATCTGCTGGGCTGCCCGGCCGATCAGCCACAACACCTTTTTGGCCTCGACGGCAACGTGCGCGACCTCTACAGCCGCATCCTATATGGGGCACGCCTATCGTTGCTGGTCGGCATCGTCTCGGTCGGGTTCGCAATCCTGATCGGAGCCACACTGGGCGCACTGTCGGGGTACACGGGCGGCTACACGGATACGCTGCTCATGGGACTCATGGATATTCTACTGGCGTTTCCCAGCCTGATTCTGGCTATCGGCATCGTCACCGTGCTGGGACCTGGCCTGATCAATACACTCCTGGCCATCGGTATCGTCAGCATTCCAGTCTACGCCCGTATCATGCGCTCGAGCGTGCTGTCGATCAAGCAGCAGGATTACGTCATGGCCGACCGCTCGATCGGCGTCCCGGCAGGCCGTATCCTCTTCGGCAATATCCTCCCCAATGCGCTCACACCGCTCGTGGTGCAGGGCACACTGGGCATTGCCGTGGCCATTCTCGACGCAGCAGCGCTCTCCTTTCTCGGCCTGGGCGCGCAGCCGCCGACACCGGAGTGGGGATCGATGATTGGTCAGGAGCGCAACCAGGTCTTCACGGCCCCGCACCTGATCATCTTCCCCGGTATCGCACTGATCCTCACCGTGCTCGGCTTCAACCTGCTCGGCGACGGCCTGCGCGACGCGCTGGACGTCCGGCAACGCTCCTGAGGCTCATTCCACCAACCCAAGCTGCCCACGCATGGCGCCGTCAAAATCACCGATAAAAGTCCACCAATTGCTCAGCGGCCGCCCGTGCCATGTCAACCCATGATCTGCGCCAGGCAGGCTCTGCATCCAGTAGAGGAACCACTGCAGGCTGTCGCCGTTCCAGCGATCGCAGTTGATCGGAATTTTCTGCCCGCCGCCATCTGGCCGCCAGTCCTCGATGTCGCTCCAGACGACACTGCGGTTACACCAGTCATAGTCGCGCACGCCGTTAGGCGGATAGTGCGCCCAGCCGCAACGCCCTTCACCGGGCCTGCCGACAAAGCGGTTCCAGAACAGGTCAGGGTCAACGTAGCGCAGGACCGCCTCAATCTGATGCATGTGATCCTCGACGGCCTCTGATGTCCCACGGCCATAGTTGTAGTGATAGACGGTGTAGGTGCGGTCGAAGACGGGCAGATCGTACGAGTCGCGGTCACTGTTGCTGATGTCACCCCACGGCCCAGCCATGTTTGACTCCCACAGATCG
The DNA here is from genome assembly GCA_903879975.1 of uncultured Chloroflexota bacterium. Classification (GTDB taxonomy): domain Bacteria; phylum Chloroflexota; class Anaerolineae; order Caldilineales; family Caldilineaceae; genus Caldilinea. The sequence continues at coordinate 5,751 of CAIRNL010000199.1, forward strand.
ATGGCGCCGCCGTGATAGCCCCAAATCCAGATTTCCTTGACGCCATGCCCTGTCACCCACGTGCGCGCATCGATGCGTTCCATGACAGCGTTATAGTCGGTCATGGGCACAGGATGGCCGGGCTTGCGCCAGGTTGGAAGCGGTTCAAGGAACTCCAGGCGCTCGACCACACTGTAGCGCAGGCTGGGCGCTGCCGACGGGTTCCTGTAGATACGAAAGCAGCTGCCTTGCTCCAGCGTATCGATCACGCGGCGTGTCGTGGCTTGCACGTGCGCTCGAATACTCTCCAGGGAGCCGCCCACGTCGCCGGTCACGGAGCGGTCAATGTTGCCGTTGCGGGTCGGGAAATAGTGAACGAGCAGCACAGGCACTTCCAACGGAAGGAATCCCGGCCGGGGCATAGCTGCCCCGGCCGGTGGGTCGACCTTGCTGTTCAGCGTACCCAGAAACTGTCGAAGCCAGTTCATAGCTGCACTCATTGTGCCGGCAGAGCGCTACATGCCGCCATGATCGGCATGCCCAACATGGCCTGCCGCCATACATAGGTCGCAGTCGTGTTGTTGAGCAGCGCATCGGCAGCCTGTCGATGAATCAGAGTCGAGGAGATGGCCGTGTGTCGCATGTCAAAATAGAGGGTGGGGGCGCCTCTCGCCGCGCCCCCACCCATCCTACTGCTTTTCAGCCGAGCACGGCCGTCGCAGACCTATCTTGCTTGCCTTATCGCGCACCAGCATGGTTCCTGGCAACTTCGTCCCAGTTGACGACGTTCCACCATGCGCCGACATAGTCCGGACGGCGGTTCTGATAGTGCAGATAATAGGCATGTTCCCAGACATCCAGACCCAGGATCGGGGTATCGCCCTGCATGTACGGGCTGTCCTGGTTCGCCGTGCTGTAGACATCCAGATCACCGCCAGGCTTGACGACCAGCCATGCCCAGCCGCTGCCGAAGCGCCCGCCAGCAGCGGCAGCAAAAACTTTCTTGAACTCATCGAAGCTGCCCCACTTGGCGTCGATTGCGCCGGCCAGTGTGCCGGCAGGGGCGCCGCCTGCGTTGGGCGCCATGATCTTCCAAAAGAGGCTGTGATTGGCGTGGCCGCCACCGTTGTTGCGCACTACCGTGCGGATGGTTTCCGGTACATCAGCGATCTGGCGGCAGATGTCCTCGATGCTCATGTTCTCCCACGCTGTTCCTGCCACCGCATTATTCAGGTTGTTGACATAGGCCTGATGATGCTTGGTGCGGTGAATGTTCATCGTGCGCTCATCGATCGTGGGCTCCAGCGCATTCTCACCATAGGGCAGGTCGGGCAATGTAAAGGCCATAGAATCCTCCTTGTGTAGGGTCTCTAGATTTTTCAGTCAACTGCTACAATGTTCCATTGTGGCACGCCAACGCCTGTGCTTCCGTGCTGAAGTATACAAAATTCAGACAAGACAGGTCAGATGAATCAACGTGATCTGCGGGCAGGCTCGAAAACGCAGAGGAATCCCTTCACCCAGGCCGCGCGAGATGTATACATGCGTCCTGCCCTGGCGGAAGTACCCTGCTACATGCTTGCGCGGCAAATGCTCAACCTGCGTATGGGCCGGCCCCCACAAGGGCACCACAATTTGTCCGCCATGCGTGTGGCCAGAGAGTACGACATCCACGCACGGCAGCTGCGGGCTGGCAATGATATCTGGATTGTGGCTCAGCAGCACGATGGGTGCGCCGTCCGGGATGGTACAGAGGGAATCACCCAGATGCGGCCGACCCTCCAGCATGTCGTCGATGCCAGCCAGGTAGAGATCGAGTCCCTCCTTCGGCTGGTGGAGATGCAGCGCCCGATTGTGGAGCACGGTCATCCCCCATTCCGACAGCGCAGCGGCGAGTGCGCCAGTATTGTTGCTGCCCGTACGCCGCCCATCAAGTGGCGTATTGCGCACGTACCGCACGTACCGCAGCCAGCGCGTGCCGGCTACAGCCAGGCGCATCACCGGGCCGCGCACCGCACTGCGGCGCCGCTCCTCAGCGCGGAAGGTACGCCACATGCGCGGCAGCGCCTCCCGCATCGCATAGTGCGTGTAATCATGGTTGCCGAAAACGCCGAACGCCCCCAGCCGGGGAGCAGGCACCGCATCGAGCAGGCGTAGTACATTCTCTAACCCGTCGTCGAAGTGAATGAAATCACCCGTATGGACCAGCAGATCGTACTGCAACCCGCTGGTCAGACCCGCGATGCGCTCGATCTTCCGGCGCTCCCGCTGCGTGCGCGGACCGCCATGAAAGTGAGAGTCCGTCAATTGCAGAATACGTACTCCACCAGCCGGCAGACGCCCCACAAGATGCGGCAACTTGATGGTGATCTGCTCGAGCTCAATCCGCATAGGCTCGACCAGCCGCGCATACCCGAGCATTCCCGCAGCCAGCGCCGCTCCGGCAAACAACACGCCGCCACTCCACCGTGTCAGACTACTCTCCCGTGCTGCCGACAATTTCTCCATGAGACGATCAGGGCCTGCCGGCAGCGCAGTGGCTTGGTCATTTCCAGTACTCTTCATAATAGCCGTCAGCATAGCAGAGCGATGCTGCGCACACAATTTGACGGGCGCACCTGGATGCATCGCCTGTTCTTGGCGAGCGTGTCCCCGCTGCTGGGCACACGTATCCTGGAAATCCGCCAGTTGCAGGGGTCTATCCATGCCCAAGTTGACAAGCAGCGGTGTCTATTGGACAATTTCCCCGCCAACTCAACGCGAACGCGTTTGAAATATAAAAATGATCCTTAGCCAAATAGGATGAAAAACAATGGATACCCAGACAATTCCGCCTCTCGACAAGCAGCTTCCCCATGATTTCGAAATCAAGGCTGCCAACGCCATTCGGATGCTGGCCGCCGACGGGGTACAGGCTGCCAATTCGGGCCATCCCGGCATGCCCATGGGCATGGCCGTCGCTGCGCTGACACTGTGGACACGTGTGATGCGCTACAATCCGGCCAACCCGCAGTGGATGGATCGCGACCGCTTCGTGCTGAGCGCCGGCCACGGCTCCATGCTGCTCTACTCCATGCTCCATCTGACCGGCTACGACCTGCCGCTCGAGGAACTGAAGAATTTTCGCCAGTGGGGGAGCAAAACGCCTGGCCACCCCGAAGCCGGCCATACCGTCGGCATCGAGACAACGACCGGCCCGCTGGGCGCCGGCTTCTCCAACGGCGTCGGCATGGCGCTGGCTGAACGCTGGCTGGCCGAACGCTTCAACCGCCCCGGTTTCGAGGTCGTCAATCATTTCACCTATGCCATCGTGAGCGACGGCGATCTCATGGAGGGCGTGGCCAGCGAGGCTGCCAGTCTGGCTGGCCACCTGCGCCTGGGCAAAATCATCTATCTCTACGATGACAACTCGATCACGATCGACGGCAAGACCGATATCGCCTACACCGAGGACTGGCCCAGGCGCTTTGAGGCCTATGGCTGGCACGTCCAGCGCGGCGTCGACGCACTCAACAGCAGCGCGATCTGGGAAGCCGTCATGACCGCGCAGAATGACCCCCGCCCCAGCATTATCGGCATCAAGAGTATCATTGGCTACGGCAGCCCCAACAAAGCCGGCACTTCCAAGGTGCATGGCGAGGCGTTGGGCGAGGATGAACTCAAAGCCACCAAAGAGAACCTGGGTTGGCCGCTGGAACCGCGTTTCTACATTCCCGACGACGTGCTGTCCTACTATCGACAGGCGCTCGGTCGCGGCCAGCGCGCCGAGGACAGCTACAACCAGCTATTCGCCGCCTACGCGGCCGCGTATCCGGCAGAGGCAGCCCACCTCCAACACTTCATCAGCGGCGAACTGCCCGATGGCTGGGAAGAGGCGCTGCCAGTCTTCCCCCCCTCGGCAAAAGGCGATGCAACTCGCAATAGCAGCGGCAAGGTCATCAACGCCCTTGCCAAAGTGCTGCCCAACCTCGTCGGCGGCAGCGCTGACCTGGCCGGCAGCAACAAGACGACCATCGACGGTGCACCCTTTATCAAGCCCAACAGTTTCGCTGGCCCCAATATCCACTTCGGCGTGCGCGAGCATGGCATGGGCGGTATCCTCAACGGCATGGCGCTCCACAGCGGTGTCATTCCCTTTGGAGCGACCTTCCTGGTCTTCAGCGATTATATGCGCGGGGCGATCCGGCTTGCGGCGCTCAGCGGCCTGCGTGTTATCTATGTCTTCACCCACGACAGCATCGGCCTGGGCGAAGACGGCCCCACCCACCAGCCCATCGAGCAGCTCGCCGCGCTGCGCGCCATGCCCAACCTGACGGTCATCCGGCCGGGCGACCCCAACGAAACTAGCCAGGCGTGGCGTGCTGCGCTGCTGAAGAGAGACGGCCCGACAGCACTGGCCCTGACCCGCCAGAACCTGCCCACCTATGACCGGGCAGCAGACGGGCTTGGCGCAGCCGAAAATCTGCTCAAGGGCGGCTATGTCTTCTACGAAAACGCGCCCAACAGCGTGCAGATCGTGCTCATCGGCACGGGCAGCGAGCTGGATATCGTCTACAAAGCGGCGCAGCAGCTCGCCGGCGAAGGCATAGGCGTGCGCGTCGTCAGCCTGCCCAGTTGGGAACTCTTCCAGCATCAGCCGACCGAGTATCGGGCGTCCGTGCTGCTGCCAGGTGTGGCCAAGGTCTCGCTGGAGGCCGGCACGACCTTCGGCTGGGAACGCTGGGTTGGCAATGACCCAGCCCAGGGCACGGCGATCGGCATCGACCGCTTCGGCGCCAGCGCACCCTTCCAACGCATCTACGCTGAATTCGGCATAACGGCAGACAGCGTCGTCGCAGCAGCAAAGAAGCTGCTCTGATCGGACAGGAGATTGAGGAACACAAGGGCATCGACCGCCATTCTTGCGGTTCACCAACCGGGTTGGTGAACCGCAAGAATCACCATTGGCGAACGGCTGGAGAGAGGGAACCGCAGGGTACAGATTACGCACGACTGCTACACCCAATCTCTTCTCCTTCAAGCGCCAATCTTCTTCTCACCCAATAGGCATCGCATGATCACAGCTCTGCAATCCACCATTCGCCGCACTCGCCAGCATCATGCCATCGAGCATGCCACGCTGCTACTCCTGGCCGAGCGCTTCCCCGGACGACGCATGGCCGGCTACAGCGACCCGATCGGCTTCACCCTGCTAGCCGATGTGCCGGCCGAGGCCGTGCAACGTGCGCTGACGGATGCTATGCTACGCCTGCACGCCGGCGAGAGCCATCTGGCCATTCATCCCTACTGCGGCACCAACCTGCTGGCTACGGGCGTGCTGGTCACGCTGGCGGCGTTGGCCAGCACCACAGGCGCGCAGCGCGACGTTTTGAGCCGCTTCGCTCGCGCACTCGTACTGGTTCTGCCGGCCCTGGTCATCGGCCCTACAGTAGGCAGCCGTTTGCAGCGCTACACAACACTGCCCTCCATCGGCGACCGTTGGGTCAAAGATGTGCGACCGCTGGAAGTGGGCGGCCTGCGTGCGACCCGCATCACCTTCGCATGATGGCGGCCCCCATGATCTATCTTTACCTGGACGCCGACGAATACCTCGCCGCTGAGCGGATTGCCGATCACAAAGCGTCGTTGGGCGATCCGGAGATGGCGAGCCTGAACATGGTGGAGCTTTCCGGCGCCACAGCTACCCCCTCGGCCCTGATGGCTGAAGCATCCATGATGCCCTTTCTCTCCGATCGCCGGCTTGTCGTCGTGCGTGGGCTGCTCGAAACACTGGACAAGCGCATGGGCGCCAGCAAGAGCACAGAGAGCCCCGCCTACCAGGAAGCCGCGCAGTTCCTCACCCGCCTGCACACGATTCCAGAGACCTGCATCCTCGTACTTGTGGATAACTCTGTGGATAAACGCCGCGCGCTGTGGAAAGGTTTTGTCCAACCCGCAGCGGGCGATCGCCCGGAGCGCAAGATTGACGGGATCGATGCACTGATCAAAGCCAAAGTGATCGAGGCCGAGGCGCTCGCCACACCCGATCCAAAGACGCTGCCCAGCTGGCTACAGGCGCGGGCGCGCACACGAAATATCGCCATTGAAGGGGGCGCAGTGGCCGTATTGTGCGACTTTGTCGGCAGCAACCTGCGCCAGCTCGACAATGAGCTGGAAAAACTCGCGCTGTATGCCGATGGCCGCCCCATCACACCGCAGGACGTCCGGACAATGGTCAGCGATGCCAGCGAAGAGATGATCTGGAATCTCACCGATGCGCTCGCACAGCGCCAGCCGGCCAAGGCCATGCAGTCCCTGCACGAGCTGCAGCACAACGACCAGAACCCCATCGGTATGCTTTCGGCGATTGTCCGCCAATACCGGATGCTCATTGAGATCAAAAGCTTGATGGCGGCCGGCCAGACCAACAAGTTCGAGATCGCCAAGCAGCTGGGCTATGCCGCCTTCCCTGTTGAGAAGGCCATGCGCCTGGTCAACCAGTACACCTTTGAAGAACTGGACCACGCAATGGAACGGCTGCTGGATGCCGACGTCGCCATGAAGAGTGGCAGCGACCAGAACACTGAGATCGATGTGCTGGTTGCTGAGCTTTCCGTGCGCCGGCAACACCCGCCGGTGCGCGCCACCTGACCCTGCCCATGCTGTTGACCCATCTCTCGCTGACCCATTTCCGCAACTACCGCCACCTGGAGATGGATTTTGCCGGTCCGCTGGCGCTCCTGCAGGGACGCAACGCACAGGGCAAGACCAATCTACTCGAGGCGATCTTCATGCTGGCCACCAGCAAGCCGGTTCACGCGCTCAACGAGCGCGAGATCGTCGACTGGCAGGCTGCCGAGGAGCCAATCCCCTACTGCCGCATCGCAGCCAATGCCACCATCGAGGGGCGCATCACTGCGCTGGAGATCATCCTGACCCCGCGCGGTGATGGCATCAACTTCACAAAACAGATCAAAATCAACGGTGTCCCCAAACGCAGCATGGACCTGGTCGGCGTGCTGCGCGCCGTACTCTTCCTCCCAGAGGACATCAAGCTTGTCGACGGCGGCCCCTCCGAGCGGCGGCATTATCTCGACGTGGCCCTCTGCCAGATCGACCGCGCCTACTGCCGTGCGCTCTCAGCTTTCCAGCGCGTGCTGCTCCAGCGTAACAGCCTGCTCAAGATACTGCGCGAACAGAACGCCAACCCGGCTGCGCCGGCTGTGGATGCTCAGCTCGCTTTTTGGGACGATAAGCTGGTACAGCATGGCGCCGCCGTCGTGGCGCGGCGCCACAACTTCCTGGGTGAATTGGAACGCCGCGCACGCGAACGCTATGCCGAGCTGAGTGCACAGCGCGAGCAGCTGGCCCTGCACTATCTGCCCAGTTTCAACCCAGGCTACCTCTCTGACAGTGACTTCGAGCTGCTCAGCGATGGCCTGCTCCGGGAAGTGCCGTCTGTCACGCTCGACGCGGCGGCAGTCAGCGCCGCATACCTGCGCCAGCTCGCCGCCCGCCGTGCCCGCGAGATCGCCGCCGGCACCACGCTCTACGGCCCGCACCGCGACGATCTGCGCTTTTGGGCCAACGGCCACGATCTGCGCACCTACGGCAGCCGCGGCCAGCAGCGCAGCGCTGCGCTCTCGCTCAAACTGGCGGAAGTGCGCACCATGACGGCAGCGACCGGCACTGCGCCGCTTCTGCTCCTCGACGACGTCATGAGCGAGTTGGATGCCGAACGGCGCAGTACGCTGCTCGCCGTCATCGAGGACGTGCCGCAAGCCATCATCACAACGACCGACTGGGATGATTTCACGCCGGATTTCAGACGCCGTTCACAGCGTTTTCATGTACAATCAGGGAATGTGATGCCGCTTTCGCAGGCAGATCTTTCGCAAGAAGTCGACAGCCGTTGAGAGGGACACGCCAGCACTGTGTCGCCGGCCAATTGTGCCAAACCATGTCCGGATATCGTTTACTCAAACATCACCAATACGAGCGCAACGCCGAACATCTGCCAGACTCGATCCGGCGCAAAGCCGAGTGGGCACAGGTGTTGCTGGGCACACGCGGCCGGACACCCAACGTCAAAACGACCAGCGGCTACAATGCACGCTGGCGCCGCACCCCTGTCCAGGGCTATCATTACTACCTGTGGTGGATCCCCCTGAGCGAAAGCCAGCTTGCCCATAACCCGAGCGATAGCACCGGCCAGACCATCCTCGTCTACAGCATTCGCCA